>NZUJ01000044.1 GCA_002701295.1 Ponticaulis sp.
GCGGATACAAAAGCCTTCGGTGCAAGTTGCCCTCAGACCCCGACGGGAAATCCGGGTGGACTGTTTACTTCCTGGAAGCCCGTGCCAGATCCTGGAATGTCCGAAGATTGTCTGTTCCTGAATGTATGGACGCGCGGACTTGATGATGGAGGTGATCGGCCTGTCATGCTCTGGTATCATGGCGGCGGCTTTTCCTCCGGGAATGGGTCGTCGAATGGATATGACGGCGTTCGGCTCGCCAACCGGGGTGACGTGGTCGTTGTGACCGTCAATCATCGTCTGAATGCGCCGGGGCATCTCTATTTGGGTGATTATGGCGAAGAATTTGCTGATTCGGGGAATGCCGGGGCGCTGGATATGGTTCAGGCGCTCGATTGGGTGCGTGACAATATCGACGAGTTTGGCGGTGACCCGGATAATATCCTGATTTTCGGCGAGTCTGGTGGCGGGGCGAAGGTGACGACGCTTCTCAGTATGCCGGCGGCAGATGGCAAGGTTCATCGCGCTGTCGTTCAGTCGGGTCCCTGGCTTCAGTTTATAACGAAAGAGCGTGCATCAGAGGCCGCGGCTAAAGTTGTCGCTGAACTCGGGCTGACAAAAGATACCATTGATCAGATCAAGACCATGCCGATGGAGCAGATCCGCACAGCTGCCGCGAAAGCTGGGGCGGCGGGTGGTCCTGTCCTCGATGGACGTTCGATTCTGGCCAATGCTTTCGAAGCGGGTACCGTATCGCCAGGCGCTGACGTGCCAATGATGATTGGCTGGAATCGCACCGAGAATACCTTGTTTGCTGGCGCTCAGAATACAGCCCTGTTTGATTTGAGTTGGAGCGACTTGCCGGGAGAATTAGGCAAGGCTTTGCCAAATCTAGATGTTGATGAAGTGATCGCGACCTATAGGGCCGAAGATCCGAACGCGGATGCGGCGGATATCTATTTCGAGGCAACCTCGGAAGCCCGGTTCGGTCTGAATTCGGTGTTGCAGGCCGAGCGCAAGGTGAAGCAGGACGGAGCGCCAACCTATGTTTATCTCTTTAACTGGGACACACCGCTTGAAGGCGGTCGGTGGCGGTCACCTCATGCGCTTGAGATCGGTTTTGTGTTCGACAATGTCGCCAAGTCTGTGAGCATGTCTGGCGAAGGCACGGAACAGCAGCGTGTCGCGGACATCATGTCTGAAACCTGGATTTCGTTCGCACGAGATGGCGATCCGAACAATGCCCTGATCCCTGAGTGGGAGGCTTATGATGTGTCTGACAAAACCATCATGGTTCTGGATGAAACGCCTGAGGCCGTGAAAGATGCGCGCGGACCGCAACTTCGTGTCTTCATGAACGATTGAACAAGTGGTCGAGGGCTCGGCGGGTTTTTCGTCGAGCCTTTGATTGTCTCGAAAAATGAAGTGAAACAGCGCGCTCGAATGCCGGAAGCATCCTGTCATTGATTCGACATCAATCAGCCCCACTATGGTTGTGACAAATTGGGAGGCGAGCATGCGCGAAGGATGGGTGAGAGACTGGACGGCAGATAGCAAAGTGTATTTTAGCACTTTACGAAACGCCAGATCCTATCGAGCGGCACTCGACGCACAGGCGCAATTCCGAAAAGACTATCGAGCGCACTTGCGTGCAGATGCTGACGAGTTGTCGAACAGTCTGGCAGAACTTGACTGGTCGGCCACATTTGAAATCCTCGATTGGTCTGCTGGCGATGATTGGGCGCGTATCGAGTTTGAGGGGCAGACCGGATTTATTGCCTCAGACAGCATTGTCGAGATCGCCTATGTTAAACGGCCTGTGGGGAGTTCCGACCCCAAGGATCTGAAAATTCGCCTTGAAATGTCGAGAGACCGCCATGCAGACCTGATCTGGGGCGACCTGGTGCAGATCATCCGGCACACTGAGACAAAAGCCTATGTGCGGTCTCGAGGGCTGTTCGGCTATGTCGAACTCGATGAACTGGCCTCCGAAGGCTTGCTCGAATGCTATATCATCGATGTCGGGCAAGGGGATGGCGTACTGATCCGCTATCCGGACGGCACGCATATGATGATTGATGGTGGTATGGCCCGCCGTCAGCAGGCAACCGGCAAAAATGCTGCTGATTTTGTCGACTGGAAATTCTATTCTGATTATGGCGACTGGCGGATCAATCTGGATTGGATGATCGCCTCGCACTCTGATTCTGACCATTATGGCGGACTGGCCGATCTTGTGAAACGAGACGAGGCAGCCCTTGAAGAACTGGATAGTCTTGAGGTTCGAATTGCAAATTTTGGACATCCAGGGCTCAGTCGTTTTCCTGAGGCACTGGATCGAGACGGGCTTGGCCCGAGGGCGGAACGTGGCGCATTGCCGGATGTCTTCACCCGCCTGATGGGCGATCGTGCCGATGCGAGCGCTCTTGTTTCGGGTGATGGAGCTGACGGGCTGAGAATTAGCGGACCGTGGCGTTATTTCATTGATGATGTCCTGGAATGCGATGCGGAAACGGAATTCCATCGTCTGTCTATTTCCTCAGATGACGCTACTGCAGGGCGGCTGCCGGAACTCGGAGATTTCGGTGGATGTGTCGTAAGAACGCTGGCGCCTGCGCTTGAACAGCATGATGGGCAGCCTGTACTTCGCGATCTTGGCGCGAAGAGTATCAATACGAATGGCCATTCCGTCTGTCTGAGACTGGACTATGGAAAAGCGAAGATCCTTATGACGGGTGATCTCAATACGGCCAGCATGAACTGGCTGAAGTCCGCTTACGGGGGTGACCTGTCGGAATGGGAAAGCGATGTAGCAAAAGCCTGCCATCATGGCAGCGAGGATGTGTCGTATTCATTTCTGGACGCAATAAATGCCGCGGCGACTGTGATTTCCTCTGGGGACAATGAAGGACATGCGCATCCCAGGCCCGAGATTGTGGCCGCCAGCGCATTGTCCGGGCGCAAGAAGCTGTCTGATGATGGTGAGACGGTTTTGACGCCTTTGATTTATATGACCGAGATTGAACGTAGCGTGGAACTTGCCGAAATCAGCCGGATTGAAGTGTTCAATCATGGGGAGACCCGGGACAGACTGACTTTTCTTGGCAAGCCGGTTGACGAGTATTCTGACAAAGAATTTTTTCTGGATGATGACTGGGATGCCTTTGAGGACGCATCGAGTGACGACCGGACCCAAATGGTCAGAGACGTCAAAGCACGCGAAAGAGAGCGCCTTCGAGATGTGGCTGCCCAGGAAGAGGCAAACCATACCTTTTGCCGCGTGTTCGGGCGTCAGCCAACTGGCGTTATCGGCGTAGATTATCCTCGAAAATCATTGAGCCGTTTGCGCATGATGGATCGAAACATCTATGGGCTGGTCAATGTGCGCACGGATGGCGAAGTGATCATGTGCGCGTCAAAACGCGACAATGGCGAGCGCTGGACGATTCACTGCTTTCCTGCCGGATCAGAGTAAACAATCGACCGCCTGACGGGGCCACCGGAGTGTGGTAATACAGCTGAGCGTTAGTTGCACTCGCCGTGACTTGGTGGCAGGAAGAGCACCTGTCATCGGGTCTGCAAGTCGGTTGGGGTCTGCCTTTTGAAACGTATTTTCGTCACTGGCACGGCCGGATTTATCGGCTTTCATCTGGCTCAGTTACTGCTTGAAGACGGCTTCAGGGTTCATGGTTTTGATGGGCTTACCGACTATTATGACGTCAAGCTGAAGCTTGATCGCCAGAAGCAATTGGTTTCGCACGAGAATTTCTCCTTCACCAATGCCATGCTGGAAGACGACAGCCAGTTGCAAGACGCGATCGATGCGTTTGAGCCGCACATGATTGTTCATCTGGCAGGTCAGGCGGGTGTGCGACACAGCCTTGAGCAACCGCGCCAGTACATCGCCTCGAATGTGATGGGAACGATGAATATCATGGAGGGTGCGCGACGTCACAAGGTTGAGCATCTTCTGATGGCCTCATCCAGTTCAGTGTACGGCGCAAACACACATATGCCGTTCCGGGAGACCGATCAGGTCGACACACAATTGACCATTTATGCCGCTTCGAAAAAAGCCAATGAAAGCATGGGGCATGCCTATGCGCATTTGTGGAATATCCCGACGACCATGTTCCGATTTTTCACCGTTTATGGGGCCTGGGGACGACCTGATCTCGCCTACTTCAAGTTCACCGATGCGATCCTCAAAGGTGAGCCGATCAATATCCACAATCACGGCCAGATGGCGCGCGATTTTACCTATGTGACCGATCTGGTGCGCGGCATTCGTCTGATCATGGATGCGGTGCCACCTTTGCCGGGAGCACAGCCCGCTGTTGAGGGTGACAGCCTGTCTCCGGCCGGGCCGTACCGTGTGGTGAATATTGGCAATTCGGACAAGGTTTCTCTGCTCGACTTTATCGAGGCGATCGAAGATGGCCTTGGGATCACGGCGAAACGTAATCTTCTGCCGATGCAACCCGGCGAGGTCGTCGAGACCTGGGCGGATTGTTCGCTGCTACAGCGCCTTACCGGGTACAAGCCTCAGACCGATCTGAAAGATGGGATGAAAACCTTTATTCGCTGGTATCGCGACTATTACGGAAAATAGGTTCGGCTCAGTTCTGGTGCGTTAAAGACAAGGGCCCAGAATGATGACGGAGCGATCCGAAACTTCAGATTCGACATCAAAAACTGCGCGAATAATATCAGGCGTCAAAGTCGTCTCTGTGGCGTCATGATGCAGGATCTGACCAGATTTCATCCAGATGAGTTGATCTGCGTGGCGTGCGGCGAGGGCCAGATCGTGCAGAACCAGACAGGCCGTGCCACCTGTTTCAACGAAGTTGCGGACCAGACCGAGTGTCTGAAGCTGTTGGCGAGGATCGAGTGCCGCCAGGGGTTCATCTGCAATGAGGATGGGGGCCTGACTACATAAGGCGCGGGCGAGATGAACGCGAGAGAGCTCGCCGCCGGAAAGCGTGTCTGTGCGCCGATCGGAAAGCTGCGTTAGTTCGCAGGCGATGAGCGCCTGATCAATGGCGTCTTTGTCTCTAGGGTTCATGGCGCTCGTCTGGCCACCATAGGCAAACCGGCCGAGAGCGACGGCATCGCGAACGCGCAATGGCCAGGCGAGGCTACGGCTTTGTGGAAGATAGCTTATAAGACGTGCCCGTTCCGGTATGGAGAGTGAGGAAAGGGGCTTCTCGTTCAGAAAAACGTCGCCCTCATCGGCAGGGCGGAAGCCCGTAAGTGCACGTAGTAAGGTGGTTTTTCCAGCGCCGTTTGGTCCAATCAGACAGGTTAGTTTGTTGGGCGCGAGATCGAGACTAACAGAGCTCAGCAGCGGTTCCTTGCGTGCGTTTACAGAGAGGTTTTTGGCGGAGAGGCGTAAAGTCATGTGTTTGGACCTCCTCTGCGTTGAGCGGCAATCCAGATGAAGGCGGGAGCACCAATAAGGGCGGCAACGACGCCGAGCTTCAGTTCGGAATAGGTCGGTAACAGGCGAATGAAAATGTCCGCCAGAACGACCAGGGTTCCGCCTGCGAGGGCCGAGGGCAGGAGGACTTGTGCCGGGTCATGTCTGACAAACGGCCTCAATACGTGGGGCGTGACGATGCCAACAAAACCGATAGCCCCAGCCAGTGCGACACTGCCGCCCGTGGCAAGGCCGGCACCGATAATGACGAAAAGTCTTTGTTGAGCGAGATTAAGGCCGACCGCGTGAGCGGCTTCTTCACCCAGGGTGAGTGCCGACAGACCGCGCGCAGACCAGAGCAACAAACCCATGCCGCTCAGAATGAAGGGCAGCGCATAGGCGAGGTCGGTCAGGCTGCGATTAGCAACAGAGCCGAGCGTCCAGTTGACAAGATCTGCCAGCGTGAAGGGATTTGGCGCAAAATTCAGGACCAGAGACATGAGTGCGCCGGAGAAACTGGTAATACCGACACCAATCAGAATGAGGGTCACGACAGAGCGCGTAAAAATGGCCGCAAGTGTGAGGAAGGCGGTCGCCAGAAGTGCTCCAGCTATAGCGGAAATTGGCAGAAGCAGGCTGCTTGTCGTGCCAATGCCAAAATAGAGAACCAGCGTAGAAAAGAGAACTGAAACAGATGAAACGCCCAGAATTCCAGGCTCGGCAAGCGGGTTCCGCAACAGCCCCTGCAAAGCAGCGCCAGACATTCCCAGGGCTGCGCCAGTTGCGAAGCCTGCGAGCGCTCTGGGGAGGCGAACTTCCAATATAATTAGGGTGTTCTCGTGCGATCCTGATCCAATGAATACCTTTGCAATCTCGCCGATTGATAAATCTGTTGAGCCAAGAAAGCAGGCGAGAATGACGCTGACCAAACCTGTCACAAGCAAAACTGTATTCAGGCTGAATGAGCGCATCATGGCGCGACTCCTCCGTCTGCCAGAGCCTCGACGGCATCAATCAGATACCAGGCGCCGCATGCGGTCCAGGCGCCTTCGAGCGGAATCGTGTTCTGGCTTTCAAGCGTGTTCTGAGCGATGGGGTGTCTAGCCGGGCTCCAGGCGCCGGGTGTCTTGTGTATGGATTGGTAGAATGCGGCCGCAACGACATCAGGCTTATCGTGCACGAGCCGTTCCAGAGGCAGATCATGCCAACCGGGCTGGGTTTCAAAGTTTGACAGACCAGCAGCAGTAAACATCTGATCGATGAGTGTTCCGGTTCCGGATGTGACGCCGCCAGGTGTCATGTAGAGCGCCGACTGACCAGAAGATGCATCAGGTAAAGCGGCAATGCGCTCGTCAAAATCTGCGATAATTATTTCGGCGCGGGCTTCTGCATGTAGCGGTTTGGCGACTTCCGTAAGCACGTCACGCACGCTCGCAAAGTCGCTCGTCCAGCCGATCTGAACGACTGGAATGCCTGCGGAATTATAGAGTCTGGTTGATCTGGGCCCCCCACCAAAGGAGCGAACGATCAGATCAGGCTTCAGGGCGAGCACCTCTTCCGCGCGCGGACGGACCTGCCGAATGCCCACAGCCTCCTCTTTGTAATAGGAATAATCGTCTTGCGACTCCGTCGAGAGGGCGAGGATCTGATCCCTTTCGGCGAGAGCCAATACATATTGGTCGGCGCAATAGTCCAGGCTGACAATTCGGATTGGAGCAGAACCGGGATCACCTGATGGAACCTTGTCTGTGGACTGTCCGCAGGCGGTCAGCAACACAGTGGCGCAGATGATCCCGGATGCTTTCATCAAATCAGCGTAGCTTCAGTCCGATAAAAACTGCGGCGCCGGGCGCGTGATAGCCCAGAACGTCGACAATCTTTTCATCGAGCAGGTTTTCGCCACGCAGTGTGACCGAGAGCTGATCTGCAATCGGATACTCAAAGCTTCCGGATACAAGAACATATTCATCCAGCTTCAGATTCTGATAGGGGAAACTCCCAAAATCAGTGTCTGTCTGATCTCCGACATAATCAAGCGCGAGTCCTGCTGACATACCGGGTACGGATTGAGACGCCCAGCGTCCCGAAAGGCTGCCCGTCCATTCTGCAACACGGATTTCGGACGTGCCCGTATCATCTGTCGAGTCAATGTTTGAAATCATTCCAGAAAGACTGACTGCCTCAGTGACTTGCCAGCTGGATGACAGCTCGACACCAGACCGGTTGCTTTCGCCCAGCCGGTTCATTGGTGTGGATGCAAAGGTCGGCGTGTAAGCGGTATAAATTTCGTTCTCGAGGTCCGCTTCGAAATAGGTGAGGGACCCTGCGACCGGCCCAAAGCCATAATCAAAACCGATTTCCCAGCTTTGAGATGACTCCGGTTCCAGATCAGGATTACCGACAAAGGATCCCGGATAGAAGCCGAAGAGCTCTGTGAAGGTTGGGTTTTTGACGCCTTCGCCCGCACTTGCTCGCGCGACCAGATTGGATGTGATTTCGAAGGCGCCGCCCAGACGCCAGCTGGTGAAATCTTCAAAACGGCCATCATTGTCATCATGGCGGATCGTGCCATTGAGGCTCAGGCGATCAATGACGAAGCGGGTTTCGCCAACAAGGCCCAGCGTTTCAAAGCTTTCAGACTGGTTTGGATCACCAAAGACACTCGCAACACCACGGCGTTCATAATCTTCCTTTTCCCAGTCGATCAGGCCAGCAAAATGAAGATCAAAAGCGGATGTTTCGAAGGACTTTGCTGGACTCCAGGATAGTTTCGAACGCTCACCAGTGGTTTTGTCTGAATAGCTGCCATCTGCAAAGTTTTCTCGCTCCACACTGTTGAAACTTGCCGTGAAGCGATGATCCAGCGCCAGAAACTGGGTGTCCAGTGTCGTGCCGATGATAAACTGGTCGCTTTCGGTTTCGCGGTCGGCATTATCCAGAATACCGTCAAAATCGAGATCCGGATCTGTCTGGCTCGTGCTCTGACGCCAGATCAAAAGCCCCGACAGGCGGGTCGTGTCACCGAAAGCAGACTGGCTGGTCAGGATGGCGTTCAATGCGTCGGAACCGTCTTTTTCGCCGCCGCGACCTGACGTATCCACGCCATCCGTCTGGTAGCCGGAAAGACCCCCAAACAAGGCTGTGTTACCGAGTTCAGCGCCGTAATTGACGCCGCCGCTGACTGTGCCTTGAGTGCCGATTTCTGCCTCGGCGCCCAGACCGGGAGCTGACGGCGTTTCGAGCGCAACAACGCCACCAATCGCATCGGAACCATAAAGCGCGGAGTGTTCGCCACGTGCGACTTCGATCCGGGACAGTGGCAATCCAGCCAGAATTCCAAAATCTGTTTCACCATTGGCCGGATCTGATACTTCAATCCCGTTGATCAGGACCAGCGTGTGGTTGGCTTCCGCGCCGCGAATACGAACCTGTGTCAGCCCACCGAGTGGACCTGAGCGCGAGATACCAAATCCCGGAACGGCACGAAGCTGGTCAGCTGCGGACAGGCTGTTGCGGATAGAAAGGTCATCGGCCGTCAGCAGATCGACTGATGACGAGATGTCGCCATAAACGACGGGGCGAAGACTGGTGACTGAAATCGTGTCCAGTCGGGTGCCGGCGAACCAGCTGAAAGTGTCTTCCTCAGTAGTCGTCTCTTGAGCGAAGGCAGATGTGGACAGGATGACGGATGTTAGAAACGTCGACACTAATACATGCGATTTCCGCATTAATACTCTCCAGGCAGACCCTTACCGGTGGCCTGCCGGGCAACGACAAAAGTAATGCTTCTTGACTCCTCCGGTGCGGAGAAGAAGCATGGCTTTGTCGTTTCGAAGGTAAGGCTTCCCTGTTTCCTCGCTGCCATTGGCTGGTCCCGGCCGACAGACGAACGACGCGATGGCAGGTTTCCTGACTTGCCGGTCTTTGCTGACATTCGCCTTCCCGGAAAACTCCAGTGGCATATTGAATGTCAGCTCTAGGCTCACAGTTGCGGGCACAGCGCAGGTTTTACACCTGCTTCCCTCTTAGCCGGCGAACCGGCACCATCTGATTGGGCTTATGAGGAAGATCGCAGGTCGCTGTCAACAAGAAGCTTGGAAACAAAGACGCCTCCCGAAGGAGGCGTGAAGAGAGTTGTGTTGAGCACGAAGCTCGGGAGAAAACAAAGACGAGTGTTTGAAACGTCATTGTGTTTCGAAGTTTACCACAACCAGACGTGGACACTACTCTCTTTCGGTCCGCTTAAGTTCACAACCGCGTCATAGGCGAACAGGGAAACTGTGTCAGAGAAAAGACGGAGGGCAGTCAGGTCCCTCCGGAACGCGCTTGCCGGGAGACAGGTTTTTGACCCGTATGATGGCGGCTTTCAGCTGCGCGCCGATCTGTTCCGATGATTGAGCGCCCGCCATGCAGACGAGTACCTCTTTTGTATCTGACGCCAGTACAACGGCATAACCTGTATAGGGATAGCCGTTATAACCAGAATGAACCACCATGAGGTCGGCTGCGCGCATCTCGTTGAAAAAGTCGATCCAGAACCGGCTTTTCTCGTCCTGAGATCCCGTTCGGGTAACCGTCAGATCGATGGAAAGCCACTCGACCTCCCGATCGCCCATGCTGTCGATTGCCGTGTGCAAATTCGGATCAAACACCCGACAGACCGGACACCATTCCGCAGTGAAATTGATAACCTGTATTTTGGCTTCACTCGCCGAAGCTGGAAGCCAGAAAGCAGAAAAAGCACATAAAATCAGAAGCTTTATCAGTTTCACGGTTCTCTGCTCTTTTGGCGTTTGGAATTTGCTTATCTGTTGACCTGTCTCAGAGGTGCAAGACTCACGCCGGTTTGAAGACCCGATCGAAGATCTCATCCACACGCTTGGTGTGGTATCCCAGATCGAACAGATCCTCGATCTTTTCCGGCGCGAGATAGTTCGCAATGTCAGAATCACCGAGCAGCAGGTCCCGGAACGGTGTGCCTTCTTTCCAGGTCACCATCGCATTGCGCTGCACGAGGCGATAGGCGTCTTCACGACTGGAGCCTGCTTCGACAAGTGCCAGCAGCACGCGCTGGGAATTGTGAAGTCCGCCCAGCTTGTTCATGTTGGCTGTCATATTCTCAGGATAGATCACCAGACCGTCGACGACACCTTTCAGGCGTGCGAGCGCAAAATCGAGGTGGATTGTGGCGTCCGGGCCGATACCGCGTTCCACAGATGAGTGCGAAATATCGCGCTCATGCCAGAGCGCCACATTCTCCATCGCTGGCACAACGGATGACCGCACGAGACGCGCGAGACCGGTCAGATTCTCTGTCAGAACCGGATTGCGCTTATGTGGCATGGCGGATGAGCCTTTCTGGCCGGCAGAGAAAAACTCTTCAGCTTCGAGGACTTCTGTACGTTGCAGATGGCGAACTTCCGTTGCAAGGCGCTCAATAGATGAAGCGATGACGCCGAGTGTCGCGAAGAAAGCTGCGTGGCGGTCGCGCGGGATGACCTGCGTGGAGACTGGCTCCGGCTCCAGCCCGAGATTTTTTGCCACATAGGCTTCGATGCGCGGGTCGATGTTCGCATAGGTGCCGACAGCGCCGGAAATAGCGCATGTGGCGATCTCTTCCCGAGCCGTTTTCAGTCGTGTGAGATTGCGTTCGAATTCGGCGTAATATCCAGCCAGCTTGACGCCGAATGTTGTTGGTTCAGCGTGGATACCGTGGCTACGACCGATGGTGATCGTGTATTTGTGCTCTTCAGCACGGGTCTTAATGCTCGCGAGAAGCTCTTCCATATCCTTGATGAGAATATCGCTCGCGCGGGCGAGCTGAACAGCCAGACAGGTGTCCAGAACGTCCGATGAGGTGAGGCCTTTGTGAATAAAGCGCGCGTCTTCGCCGACATATTCCGCGACATTCGTCGTGAAGGCGATAATGTCGTGTTTGACTTCGCGTTCGATCTCATCAATCCGGTCAACGTCGAAATTGCCACGCTCACGAATCGTCTGGGCGGCCTCCTTTGGAATCTCTCCCAGTTCGGCCATCGCTTCGCAGGCAAGTGTTTCGATTTCCAGCCAGATTCCGTATTTGGATTCTGGACTCCAGATGGAACTCATTTCGGCTCGTGCATATCTGGGGATCATATCTTTGTTGTCTCTTAGAGTGAAAGCTGTCGCCTCTATGGCCGTCGCATACCGGGGAAGACAAGTGTCGCGAAAGAAATTTTCGCTCATTTCGTAATCGAAATGACTGAGAACCGTGACAGTTTTAAAAAATTTTGAGCAGATTCAGGTGGAAGGTTAGACTTTTGTCAGTGAGGGACTAGCGCCGCCACGGAAAATTGATTTAGGTTAAATTCTCGTGAGACGTGTGTCTCACCCGGACCGGAAGGGCCGTATTTGGGTGCAGCTGTCTTTAGCCAGTCAGCTGTAATTAGGGGAGTTTATCCTATGACACTAAAATTTGCTGCTGCTGCAGTTTCCGTAACAGCGTTGCTGGCCGGTGGTGCGTTTGCACAGACTGCTGACATGCCGCCATCGGCTGATCCAGGTGAATGTTTCGCTCGCGTACTGATTCCTGAGATCACTGAAGTCATGACCGAGCAGGTGATTGATACGCCTGAGCGCACTGAGATCAAAGTTGTTCCTGCAACCTATGAAACTGTCACCGAACAGGTTCTGATCAAGGAAGCGACGACTGAGTCGCGCATCATTCCTGCAGTTTACGAGACCGTGACAGAACAGGTTCTTGTCAAAGAAGCGTCTGTTGAGCTGCGTCACATTCCTGCAACGTATCAGACGATCACGGAGCAGGTGCTGATCGAGGCTGAGCGTGTAGAGACTAAAGTTGTCCCCGCAACTTTCGAAACCTACACGGAACAAGTCCTCGTTCGTCCGGCTTACACAACCTGGAAGCCTGGCGCTGGTCTTTTCGGCCGTGGTGCTGTTGACGGAACATCTCTGTCAGAGGCGACGGAAGTCGCAACTGGTGAGCTGCTTTGCCGCGTGGAAGTCCCTGCGGAATATGACACCGTGACACGCACACGTATCGCGACACCAGAAATGACAGAAGAGATCGTCATTCCGGCTCGCTATGAAACGGTGACCAAGGAAGTCGTTGCGACAGCACCAACCGTTGAAGAAATCGAGATCCCTGCGGTTTACGAGACAGTTGAGAAGCGCGTTGTTGTTTCGGCTGCGACAACCGAGGTTATTGAAATCCCGGCTCAGTATGAGACTGTGACTGTTCGCCAGATGGTTACTCCTAAAACGGAAGAAACCATCGTCATCCCAGCTACATATAAGACCGTTGAAAAGCGTGTTGTCTCTGGTGGTGGCGGTCTCGAATGGCGTGAAGTTCTGTGTGACACGAACACAACGTCTGCCAAGATCATGGAAGTTCAGCAGGCGCTGACCGCTGCGGGTTACTCAAACCCAGCTGACGGTTCTTTTGGTCCGCAAACACTGCGCGCCATGGAATCTTACCAGCGTGCGAACGGTCTGCCTGTTGGATATCTTACGGTGTCTACAGTCGAATCACTTGGCGTTTCGCCATACTGATCTGACGATCGATACATGCTTGAAAATCCCCCGTCACAGTGCGGGGGATTTTTTTATGCGTTTTCTGGGTGCATCCGACAAAGGCAGGGTTTGCAAAGCGAGTCTTTCCGTCTTAATCGGTTGCTTAAGTTTGAGATTAAGGGTGTTAGCTGATGTTTTCGAAAATTCTCATCGCGAATCGAAGCGAAATTGGTGTCCGCATCATCAAGACGTGTCGTCGCCTGGGAGTGAAAACAGCAATCGTTTATTCTGAAGCTGATGCGGACAGTCTGGCGGTCGAAATGGCTGATGAGGCTGTCTTTATTGGACCTCCGCCAGCTTCTGAATCCTATCTCGTCATGGACAAGATTATTGATGCCGTTCGCCAGACAGGTTCTGAGGCGGTGCACCCGGGATTTGGTTTTCTTTCTGAGAACCCCGTCTTTGCCAAACGACTCGCGGATGAGAAGATCGCCTTCATCGGCCCGAATGTGCATGCCATTGAAGCTATGGGCGACAAGATTACATCTAAGGAATTCGCTGCGAAAGCAGGCGTGTCGACCGTTCCCGGACATATGGGGCTGATCGAAGAAACCGAAGAAGCCGTGAAGATTTCTGACGGGATTGGCTATCCGGTCATGATCAAGGCATCTGCCGGTGGCGGCGGGAAGGGTATCCGCGTTGCCTATTCTGCAGAGGAAGTTCTGGAAGGTTTCCCGGCGGTTCGCGCAGAAGCCAAGAACGCCTTTGGCGATGACCGTGTCTTCATCGAGAAATTTATCGAGAGCCCACGCCACATCGAGATTCAGGTTCTGGGCGACAAGCACGGCAATGCGATCCACCTGTTCGAGCGCGAGTGTTCAATTCAGCGACGAAATCAGAAAGTGATCGAAGAAGCCCCATCTCCGCTTCTCGACGAAGACACCCGTCAGAAGATGGGTGCGCAGGCTGTCGCGCTTTCCAAGGCCGTGAATTACGACAGCGCTGGCACGGTCGAGTTCGTTGCTTCAGGTGCAGACAAGAGCTTCTACTTCCTTGAGATGAATACGCGCCTGCAGGTGGAGCACCCGGTGACCGAAATGATCACGGGTGTCGACCTCGTAGAACAGATGCTGCGTGTCGCTTCAGGTGAGGAACTGGCGATCAAACAGGAAGACCTGTCGATCAATGGCTGGGCCGTTGAAAGCCGTGTCTATGCTGAGGATCCTTACAGAAACTTCCTGCCAAGTATTGGCCGTCTCAAGCGCTTTCAGCCGCCGTCAGAAGGCAAGATTGACGGCGCACCAGGTACGGTTCGGATGGATTCAGGTGTCCGCGAGGGCGATGAAATCTCCATGTTCTATGACCCGATGATCGCAAAACTGGTCACGCATGGTGAAACGCGCGACGCGGCCATTGATACGCAACAAGCGGCACTCGATCGGTATCTGATCGACGGTATTCAGGACAATATTCCGTTTGTGGCAACGGTGTATGATCAGGCGCGCTTTCGGTCTGGCAATATTACGACGGCCTACATCAAGGACGAGTTTCCCGATGGCTTTGCCGGCGTCGAACCTGACGAAGATCAGACGCTTATTCTCGCTGCGTCTGCCGCCTATGTGCATGGAACCTTCTCGCACCGTGCCGCGCAGATTTCGGGGCGTATGTCACCGGTTCCGGCTCCGCGTGAGGACTGGATCGTCATTCTTGGGAAGGAGCACTTCCCGATCAAACTCCGCTTTGCGTCCGGACGAACAGAGATCGACCTTAACGGCTCCACCCATACGCTGGAGACAGACTGGGTGCCGGGAGAGCATTTGTTCGAAGGCAAAATTGATGGCAATCCGTTTGCCGTGAAGTTCTCTGACAGAACGGAAGGCTATCTGTTCCGCCATCGTGGTGTTGCGATCCGGGCGCTTGTTTGCACGCCACAATCTGCGGCCCTGCATGCGAAACTTCCTGAGAAGGAGCAGGCAGACCTTTCCAAGCTGATCATGAGCCCGATGCCCGGTCTTGTGGTTTCCGTCGACGTGGAAGTCGGACAGGAAGTGAAATCTGGCAGTGCGGTGTGTGTGGTCGAAGCGATGAAAATGCAGAACATCATCCGCGCAGAAGCCGATGGTGTGGTGAAAGCCGTCAATGTGGGCGCAGGCGATAGCGTCGCGGCCGACGAGATCATGGTCGAGTTCGAATAATTCGTTCTCGACGTTCGACCAAAACCAGAAGAGCTGCTATTGAGCGATCAACCAGCGGCTCGGGGAATTGGCATGACTGATACATCTTCTACAGACAATTATGAACCGACGCATTCCTGGTATCGTGACGAACACGACGACCCGAACCATGCAAATTGGTTGTGGGAGTTTTCAGACCCAACCGGCAAAACCCGAAAGCCTGTGTTTCTGCGCGGTCAGGTGCTTCTCTGGCTGGTGAGAATTTTTGCCTATTTCATCGTTGTCAGCGTGCTTCTGAGCGGAACATTCTTTCCGCTGTTTCTGATTGCGCCAGGCCTTAAAGTGATTGAGCCGCAGGTTGAAATGGGTGCCATTGTGTTCTTTGGCGTTTTTGGGCTTGCGACGATAGCCTCGTTGATCTCCCATATCCGACGCTTAAACGACAGCCGTCGCTCACCGTTCTGGGCTGTCTTCGTTCCATTGCCAATTATTGCTGCTGGTGTCAGTTTTGCGCTGACTGTGTCTCAGCCGATGCCTGAATTCGTTGGGGGTGGGACACCACCACCTGTAGCAAGCGCTTCGCCAGAAACAGAAGACGCATCTGCGGCGAATGCCGAAGGTGAGGAAGTGGCAACAGAAGCACAAACCAGCTCTCCGCCACGCCGTCTCGGGCCTCCCGTAAAAATGACCTGGGATAATTATGTCAGTGGTGCCGTCGGCGGCAGCTTTTGGATCTGGCTGATTGCAGGCTTTGTCGTTGCGCTGTTCAGCTTTCTTTTCGTGGCGCGTGGACGAAGCGATATCGACAAGCTGGACAGCTTCTAACCTCCGCAGGGTTTGGAGGCTTTGGAAGACGGAGTTTGATCCGGCACGACCAGCAAGCAAAGAGTGTTCGGAGCAGAACGCGACTTTAGGCGGCTTCCGTATCTGTATCGCTGACGTCTTCGGGCTGCTGAACTGGCAGGAAGAGCGAAACAGTTGTTCCAACACCCAGTTCGGAGTCGATAGAGAACCGCCCGCCATGCATCTCCACAAGTGAGCGGGTGAGGGCGAGGCCGAGACCAGTACCGTTCTGGTTCATATCCTGGTTTGACTGAGCCTGCTCGAATGGATTGGCGAGCTTCGGCAGATCATCCTTGGAGATGCCCACGCCGCTGTCTTTGACCTCGATGACGACGAACTCTCCCGCGTTGCGAAGGTTTACCGTCACGCTGCCATTATCTTTAGTGAACTTAATGGCGTTCGACACGAGATTGAGCACCATCTGGCGGACAGCGCGATGGTCGGCTTCAATGTCCTGGATGTCATCGCCATAGACAAATTTCAGATCGAGATTCTTTTCATCTGCTTTACGCCGGATCATGCGAACGGCTGCATCGACAGGCTCAATCGGGTCGATCGGCTTGGTGTTGATCGTCATTTTGCCGGACTCGATCTTCGCCATATCAAGAATGTCGTTGATCATGTCGAGCAAGTGCTGACCAGATAGAAGAATATCCTGCGCATAGGACTGATAGCGCTTGTCGCCGAGCGGTCCGAAAACCTCTTTGACCAGCATTTCCGAGAAGCCGTTAATGGCATTCAAGGGCGTGCGGAGCTCATGGCTCATATTGGCAAGGAAGCTGCCCTTAGCCTGACTTGCGTGTTCAGCCTTGGTTTTTTCCTCTGCATATTTGCGCGTAAACTCACGAGCGCGGCCTTCAGACCGTTCCAGTTCTGAGACAAGACGTTTCAGCTTCTTCTCATTGCGAAGGTGATCGTCTTGCTGGTTTTTCAGTGTTGAGATGTCGGACCCGATTGTGAGCATAAGATCAGACGATGTTTCGCGTTCGGCAATGTGAAACCAGCGACCGTCGCGAAGCAGTACTTCGCGTTCGCCTGTGACGGTTTCGGTAGACCGATCCATGCGGATGTACTTACCAATTTCGACATTCACCATTTCATGGCTGATCCCAGGCCGAAGCACGTCCTGAGCGAGATTGAAGGTCCGTGAAAAAGCTTCATTCCAAAAGACAAGTCGACGGCGATTATCCCAAAGCGCGATCGGCATGGAGAAGCCTTCGAAAGCGTTCCGCAGTCGCGATTCAGAGGCACGCATGCGCTCTTCCATCATGCGACGCTCGGTGACATCCAGCACGAAGCCTTCCATGGCGATGCCGTCAGACGTACCGTCATCAGTGGGACGAAGACCACGGAATTCGAAATGGCGATTGACGATATTCAGACTGCCGCGAAGCGTGCCCTCACGCAGGGCGTTACGGATCGCATTGAGGAAACGTTTTGCTTGTTCCGGGCCAAAATATTCGCCGAGCCGGGCCAGTGGGATTTCCGAGCCGGGTTGCAAGTTGAAGGCGGATGCCAGAACTCCGGTGACGCGCATGGCCGTCATATCTTTATTGATCTGCCAAACGCCCGTGCCGACTTTATCTGCTAAATCGTGAAGCTTGTCTTCGCGCCGCAGCTGCGGGCCAGACCAGCCTGATGTGTGAACTGGCTTAACGTCAGACGAATTGCGGCGGCCTGATTTCAAGAGCGAAAGCAAGCTCAAAACGGCGAGTGCCGGGGCAAGAATAAGCAGCGAATAAAATAACGAGGAACCTGTGCCCAGAACGGTGAACCAGGGCTGACCGTAGATCTTGCAGACAGATGTCGCTGTTGAAGCTTCGCCAATGCTGGTGCATCCCATGGACCGACGAACCCAGAAGCGATCAAATCCGGCGTCAAACTGATCCATCACAGCCTGCGATCGCGCCTGGAGCCAGACGAGATTAGCATCATTGCCAATTTCTGCCGGGGTGTCCGGGCTCACGCGAGAGACGATGCGCAGGGTTTCTTCCGGGCCAATCCAGCTATTCATTCGGGTGAGTGGCAGTGTGGCTGCGTATTTGGCATTGTTCCAATCGACGATCAGGATGACATGCCGGGAACTTGCGCCAATGGGTATGTCGGCCTCTGCAAGAGATGTCGCCACGCGAAGTGTTTCCGGTTCTGCCAGTCCGGCTCTTGAGCCAGCAGGAAGCACTCTGAAGACGCGCTCGATGGCGGATAGACGTGTCTCGGTTTCCAGAGTGCCGCGTCCGATGTCATTCGTCGCGTCGAGCATATCAACAACAGATTGGCGTGTTGTCTGAAGTTGACGAATGATACCATCCGTCTCTGAAATCAGTCGGCTTTGCTGAAGTTGTTCGTCGCGGGAGAAGTCATCCCAGGCTTTGAGACCGATTGCACCAACTTGTACCAGCAGGAAGAGTGTTGCGAGCGTTGTCAGTTTGGAGAGCGTTCGTGCGCGTCCACCAGCCGGGTCTTTGGAGACCGGTTTGGAAGCAAGTTCTGCAGCGCTTTTCTGTTGTCTTGGCAATGCAGTGCCCTGTGTGATCCTGACTGCTTAAAGCTCATGATTCTGTTAATGCCCCAATCATTAAGGGGTCATTAACTTTCTCAAAGCTGTGAACGAATCGGTTGTGGGCAGAAACGAATTTGTTTCGAAATCAGAATAATCAGCTTGGCTGATCGAGAAGTTCCTGATTGTCCACCGTCTCGGAACGCCGTTCCGGGCCGCGATAATGTTCGGATTTTACGCGTCGGCGATCTGGCCCGAAATAGTTTCCGGTACGTATGAAGGGGCGTGGACTGTTCACAATCGACCGGACTTTACGGTACAATTCGGTCGCCGTAACGGGCTTGGCGCAAAACTCTGTAACGCCGGCATCCCGCGCGGCGATCACCTTTGAGCGTTCCGAATAGGCTGTCAGCATAATGATCGGAATGAACGGGTTTGGACTGTCATCGCCGGTACGGACAAGACGGACAAAATCGGTTCCGTCGAGAATTTCCATCAGATAGTCGACAATGATGAAGTCGATGTGCTCAGAGCGCACAATATCAAACGCTTCTGGCGCGTCGTTTGCTTCAAGGAAGTGGTTGATCCCGAAGCCGCGAAGAATTGTCTTCACAATCGTGATCATGTGCTTGTTGTCGTCAACAAGCAGCACCGTGAGCCTGTTTATTGATGCCTTGGACATCCGGGGTACGCCACTCTTTAGGTCTGTTATTCCCTTGCAGCATACCCCATCAAAATTAACGTGAGATTTCTTCCATTCGGGCGATTATACGGAGCTTTCTGCCAGGGCTCTCTGAACAATATCGCGCGCATTCTTGGAAAGCTCCGCATCGCGCAGGGTTTCAAGCACGAGGCGTGCATGCGCTTGTCGCTCTTTGTCGACCTTACGCCATTGCTCAAAGGCAGTCAGAAGACGTGCTGACAGGGCACCATTCAGTGGGTCAACTTTGCGGATGACGTCACCGAGAAGCCGGTATCCGGCCCCGGAGGCGCTGTGGAAGGCAACCAGGTTGCCCATTGCGAAGGCTGCGGCAACGGCGCGCACCCTGTTCGGATTTGTCCAGTCGAAGTCGGAATGCTTCAGAAGCTTTTCGACGCGAGCAATGGCTGAATCGTCCGCGGTTGTTGTCTGAACGCTGAACCATTTGTCCATGACGAGCGGGGACTTGTGCCATTTGCGCTCGAAGGCGCGAACGGCGAGTTCAAAGTCTTCTCCTCCAACATTGGCCAGTGCGCGAAGCGCTGACATGGTGTCTGTCATGTTGCTAGACTTGTTAAAGCACGACAGGAGACGAATGCTCTGCGCGCTGCCCTGAGAGGACAGAAGGTCGAGGCTGGCCGCATAGAAAGATCGTTTGCCAGCGGAAGAGGCGTCGGGAGAAAAGACGTCGCCGCTTGAGAAATTTTGCTCGAGTGCGCGATCAATTTCTGGTGCCAGACGCTTGCTCAGTTCTTTACGAACAATCTTTTTGGCTTCGTAGATCGCTCCCGGATCGCCCGGACTCATCTCCAGGAAAAGCTCTCCGACGCCTGGAAGGGTCACCAGATGTGAGGCGAAAGCCGGATCGTTGCCAACGGTTTGTCGAACCGCCTGAACCTGAGCTTCGATGAGTTGCTCCGGAAGGTCAGGCGATTTGCCTTCTGAGATGTCGTAGGCCATTTCCAGCAACTGTTTGCGGGCGACGGTCTGAATGGCTTCCCATTTGGCAAATGGATCAGTTTCCAGCGTCGCAAGCTTCAGTCGATCTGCTGTGTCGAGGTCCTGATCAATTTTAACCGGCGCACTGAAACTGCGGTTCACCGACACGATTGCATCATCCATATCTGGTGACAGGTCGAGTTCGGTGATCGGATCAAGAAGGATCTGGCGGTCATCAGACTCTGCTGTTCTGATTTCGCCTGTCTGCGGATCAATCTCTGTTCCGTCAGGTTTGAATGCTGTAATCCGCAGAGGAACGGGAACAGACTTTTTGTAAGGCTGCCCCGGCGTCGGTGCTATCGTCTGCGTCAGCCGCAGGCGCTGGCCGTTTGAGCCTGCTTCGCTCACACGATCAACCTTGATCACCGGCGTGCCGGCCTGAGCATACCAGACGCGGAAGCGGGAGAGATCGAATCCAGCGGCTTGCTCGAAGCCTTCGTAAAAGGCTTCAATCGTCGTTGCGGTGCCATCATATTTTTCGAAATAGAGGTCCATTCCGCGTTTGAAGGCATCTGCACCGATATAGGTTTTGAGAGCACGGATCAGCTCCGCGCCTTTTTCATACACGGTGGCTGTGTAGAGATTATCGATCGATCCATAGTGATCTGGTCGAACAGGGTGGGCGAGGGGGCCGCCGTCCTCTGCGAATTGACGTGCGCGCAGGCGGATAACATCCTTGATGCGCTGAACGGGGCGCGACCGCATATCGGCCGAAAACTCCTGATCGCGGAAGACGGTGAGGCCTTCCTTCAGGCAAAGCTGGAACCAGTCGCGGCACGTGATGCGGTTGCCCGTCCAGTTGTGAAAGTATTCGTGCGCGACGATGCTTTCGATTGCCTCGAAATCCTGATCTGTCGCGGTATCTGCATCAGCGAGCACATAGGCCGAGTTGAAAATGTTGAGGCCTTTATTTTCCATGGCGCCGAAGTTGAAGTCGCGGACGGCAACAATGTTGAAAACGTCGAGATCATATTCGCGGCCAAAGACTTCCTCATCCCAGCGCATTGCGCGTTTGAGGGAATCCATGGCGTAGGCGGCGCGCTCGGCATCGCCTTTGTCCACGAAGATAGACAGCGCGACTTCGCGACCAGACATGGTCGTAAAATTGTCCGCAAAGACATCGTAATCACCACCGCACAGCGCGAACAGGTAGGATGGCTTCGGATGTGGATCATCCCACTCAGCATAGTGCCGCTGCTCGTCCAGTGCGCCTGTTTCGCCGGGGTTTCCGTTCGAGAGCAGCGTTGGGGCCAGACTCACATCGGCTTCAAGCCGAACGGAGAATTCAGCCATAACGTCAGGCCGATCCGGCCAGAAGGTGATGCGCCGGAAGCCTTCGGCCTCGCACTGGGTGCAAAACCGCCCGCCAGACATGTAGAGGCCGGATAATTCTGTATTTTTCTCAGGCGATATCCAGACTTCTGTTGAAAGCTCGAATTCGTCCGGCAGATCGCGCAGAACGAGACCGGTGTCCGTCAGTTCCAGTTGATGATCCGCTGGCTTTTCACCATTGATGAGAATGCGTCCGACTTCCTCAAACGCCTCGCCATTCATCACCATGTCAGCACCTGGCGCGCCGGTGCGTTTGACGAGCATGTGGGCGAGGA
>NZUJ01000045.1 GCA_002701295.1 Ponticaulis sp.
AAAACCGACAACCGTGACGCCAGATTTATCCTTGAGGAATTCGCCGCGGCGAGAAGACGAAAGCATCTGACTGATCATCGCAGGCGGACCATCATTTGCTTGTCGAACTCATAGGCTTCGCCGAACAGGTCTGAACTTTGTGATGTCACCGAAATTTCCGCCACAATCCGCGCGAGGCTGCGGTCAGGACAAAGCGTGGAACAGATCGGGGCCTCGTCCTTCTTCTCAACGGCATAGCGCGAGTAGAAAGGCTGCGAGCTATCAAACCCTTCATCGGCTGGCGACACCGAAGACGGACACGCGCACTCGACCGAAAACTCGCGGATGATCAGCGTGGCCTGTGATTTATAGGCGTCGATCAGAACATGTTTCGCCGTAGCCATGGTCTCGCCAGGCACAGTCGTCACATTGCCGGTCTCGTCGGTCATTGCAACCGGTTGAAACCCTGTCATATCGCCAGACATGGTCTGGTCGGTCAGGAAATAGATGGTGGAGGTCACCGCTGAATCTAGCCGCTGCCGATCCAGCATCTTGAATGACACTGAAATTCCCATCATGGTCATGGCGATCAGAATTGGCGCAATCAACGCGAACTCGACGGCAGACACACCTTTATTGTCAGGCCCAAACGCTCTCAGCGCCTGCAGGCCTTTTCGAACTGTTAATCTCATTTATCCCTCAGTTTGATGCGAGGATGACGCCTGCGGGCGCCGAGATTTCACGCATTCCAAGCCCACTACAGTTCTGGTTAGTGAACGCGGAATTGCCTGTGAGAACGATGCGTCTTGCAACAAGATGCGTACATTCACTCAGGCTAGAAGACCCGCCGGCATATTCCACCAGCTGGTTTGGGAAATAGAGAAGCCCCTCCAATATGGAGTCGGCATTTCCCGTCAGTTTGACGTCGAGCGTACTCGGCGTCGTCACCGGATCGGAGAACATCAGGATACCCGGATAGTCTCCGTAAGATTTGGCAGACACATCCATCAACCCGCCAGTCGGCAGGCCAATCGAGCCACCATTCAGAAAGAACATCGTCACATCGCTGCCGTGCAGGAAGGACGACTCAGATTTCATCTCAAGTTTTGCGCCATCGAAGAAGAAGGTGCCACCCGCTTCGAGCTCGGTGTCGTCAAAACCGGTCACGTCTTTGCAGTAGCGACCAGATTCAAGATAAAGCCGCTTCTTACCCATCTGCTTGGGTGTCTTGCACGCCATGACATCAATCCCCTCAGGGATAGTCACATCACGATATGGGTCAGGCGTTGGCGCCCAGTTTTCTTCAATCGAGGCGCACTTGGTCAGCGTAATTTTTTCGGGACCGTAAATGCCGCCTGCAGAATAAACACACCCTGCCTCCATGTCTGATGTGCCGCTCACTTGCAGACCGTCAACATGGTAGGAATTCGACTGAACGCCGCATTTGTCGACATGAAGAGCAGCGCCGCCATTCAGATCCAGCGTCGCTTTCTCAACCGGGTCGAGCGCAAGAATACACAGCGGCTCTGTTGGCCTCCGGACGACCGCAATCGACAGGGTATTCTGGATCGGATCTTTATCCAGAAACAGACCAGAAAAGAACCTCGGCTGAGGCTGTTGCAGGCGCACTTCTACAGCTTCAAAGGTGGAATACTCCTGCGTCAGCGGTGGATAATACACCTCAACTACAGCTGCGTTCAGATCAAAGCCGTTGTCGTGAAGCAGCCCCAGAGATGCCGCATTGATGGAGTCATAGCTATTATTGACGAACCATTCATAAGCGCCCGCCATCGCCGCCGCATCAGCGCGCGTTTGCAGCTTACGCGCATTGTGACGCCAGACTCCCACATCCACCGCCAGGGCAACGCCCGCGATCAATACCGGCAGCAAAAGAGCAAAAACGATTGCCGTCGCGCCGGACCGGCTCGTCGTCATCGCCTTCAACTCTCTGAACGCTATACCAGTATTGATCAGGCTGTTGCCCATATTGCCTCTTCCTCACAGAACCGGTGAAGTAGGCGTTTCAATTCTTAAATCCGTGGTTACACTGGTCAGTGAAAATTTAATCAAAACTCAAAACAACCAGTGTTTTCGGGGGTTTTTGAACACGGTTATGGTTAACGCAAACCTGCCTTCAAGACTTCATAAACCATCAGAACCCTGATGATTTGTGCGGCGCACCACCCTGAATATAAGACTATCCTTAATTACCGGGCCGACGGTGCGCCCAAACAACGCAGGCACAATTTCAGAAAATCCTGAAGTTATTCACAGCTTGATGATGACCCGCGCTCTCGCGCATGTGAGAGAAATGCTCCTGGCACCACCAGAAATGGCCACCGAGCAGGCATGAAAGTAACTGAATTCAGTGTCTTGAGGACATGAGCCACGATTACCAGCCATCGACAAATGCTTGGAAAATCACCTGGCGTTGTGACATAATTGGCGCGTGAGGGGGACCAGAAATGACGACATCAAGCAATAAGGCACTGATCACTCAGGCATTCGAAGGTCTGGCACAGGGCGATGGCCGCGCCTTTGTGAATTTGCTGCACGAGGACGTCGTCATGACCGTCACAGGCGACTATTCCTGGTCTCGAACCTTTCATGGCAAAGAGAGCCTGTTTCGCGATCTTTACCTCTATCTGGCGGAAATCTGTCCCGGGGTCCGGCGAACGGTTGCCTCGCGCATACTGGCTGACGAAGACTGGGTCATCGTAGAAGCCCGGGGCGATATGACCACGCGCGCGGGTGATCCCTACCAGAACCATTACCTGCTCATGTATCGTTTCGAAAACGGCAAGATCGTCGAGATGAAAGAGTATCAGGACTCCGCCCTGTGCGAGCGGGTTTTGGGGCCTTATCAATCATCGCCAGACTGATGGCCAATCACGAAACCTGCGCCAGTGTGCTCTGCTGTTGCGGTGAGCCTTACTAATCCTTGTCGCCAGCCTGCATCGCCTTATAGGCGCGAAGCGCAGCAAATATGTTTGGCTGATCGTGCATCCAGACCGGGATCAGCCGCACCGCGATGAACCCTTCGGTTATCGCAACAATTCCCATGAGGATTGTCGGCCAGAAAAACCATAAGTGCTCGTGGCCAATCAACAGTTCGAACAGAACGGCATAATAAGGCAGCGCCCATAGCTTGGCTGACCAGAAGTGAAACGCTGCCCCTCGTCCGTATCGCATGAAATCATGTGCAGTACTCACGGCCTTATAAACACCAATCGCGACAATCGTCCACAACACTGGTGCCAGAAGGTCGAACCGGAAAATCAGCACATACGCTGTGTAAGACAGGACAAAAATCAGATCCGCCCAGCCATCTGCCCGGCGCAACAACACGCTGACGACATTCCAGCGACGTGCGAGAATACCATCATAAATGTCTGACAGCAGAGCCAGTGGAATGAGCAGCGCCGGGATCCACATACTCCAGCCGTTGAGCTGAAACACCCACGGCGCAAGACCGCACAACCCCCTGAACCAGACAAAGGCCCAGGGGATTTTCGATTTCAGATCAGGCGACAAACTCACCCTTCAACGCCTGCTCAATCAGGTCAGCCGTCTCAGCAACGCCATAAATCGCGATGAAGCCGCCAAAGCGTGGCCCCTGAGACTGCCCCAGGCACACCTCGTAAATCGCCTTGAACCAGTCGCGCAGGTTTTCGAACTCATGGTTTTTGCCTACGGTGAAAGTCAGCGTCTGCAGGTCTTCACCCGTCACCGGCCCATCATAAGACCGCAGGCTCGTCACCAGCTCTTCAAGCGCAGCGCGTTCCTGTGTCGTCGGCGCGCGATACTGTTTCGCGGGCTTGACGAAGTCCTCATAATAGCTGAGCGCATAGCCCACCAGATGATCCAGGAATGGCGCATTCTCCGGCGTGGCATCTGGCGCATACTTCGTAATGAAGCCCCAGATCAGCTCTTTCGAATTCGCATTCGCCGCGGACACAAGGTTCAGCAGGAGCGCAAAGCTCACCGGCACGTTCAGCTTCGGCACCTCGCCGCCATGAATATGCCAGACAGCATTCTCCACCTGTCGCTCAGGCGCCTCTTCATGATACTTCTCAACGAAGGTGAGATACTCATCCACTGCCTTCGGGATCACATCAAAATAGAGCTTCTTCGCTGCGCGCGGCTTCTGCCACATGAAGAGCGCAAGGCTCTCCTGAGGCGCATATTTCAGCCATTGCTCAACCGAAATGCCATTGCCTTTCGACTTGGAGATTTTCTCCCCTTTTTCGTCGAGGAACAGCTCATAGACATATTGTTCCGGCGCGCGCTCGCCGAGGATTTTGCAGATCTTCGAATAGATCGGCGCATTGGCCTGATGGTCCTTGCCGAACATTTCGAAATCGACGCCAAGTGCTGCCCAGCGCATGCCGAAATCCGGTTTCCATTGCAGCTTCGCCGCCCCGCCCGTCACAGGGATGGTGACATCCGTGCCGTCTTCATCCTCAAACGTGATCTCGCCCTTGGCGGCATCCACAGTCTTCATCGGCACATAAAGCACGCGGCCCGTGGTCGGCGAAATCGGCAGGAATGGCGAATAGGTCGCCCGGCGCTCTTCACCCAGCGTCGGTAGCATCACGCCCATGATCTCATCATACTTCTCCGCCGCGCGAAGAAGAACGGGGTCATACGTGCCATTCTTGTATAGCTCAGTCGCAGACGCGAACTCATAGTCAAAGCCGAAACTATCCAGAAAGCCGCACAACCGCGCATTCATATGTGCGCCATAACTCGCATGCGTGCCAAACGGGTCCGGCACGTCAGTCAGTGGCAGCTGCAAATATTGCTCAAGGCTCTCAGGGTTCGGCACGGTCGGCGGTACTTTCCGCATGCCGTCCATGTCATCCGACACACAGATCAGGCGCGTTTTGATCTTGCCTTCGGTCAGCGTTTCAAAGGCTTTCCGCACCATGGTCGTGCGCACGACCTCGCCGAACGTCCCGATATGCGGCAGGCCCGACGGGCCATACCCCGTCTCAAAGATGACGGCGTCTTTGGCCTTACCCTGTTTCTCCAACTGCTCGACGCGGCTCTTCAGCTTTTGCGCCAGCTCAAACGGCCACGCTTTTGCTGTTGCTGCGAGAGAGGAGAGATCGGTCATTTCAGAGTTTTGCCTTCAGTTGAATTCCAATCGCGGGAGGTAGAACCGAAGGCCTGCGCGGTCAAGGTGGGAGAATTGCTGATGTTACCATCGCCATCACCCACATTCCGAGACCAAACACAGTGTGATTGATCAGGGTCTTGCGTCTGGCAGTCCAGGGTTCAGGTGTTTTGCTCATGGCCAATCCAAAGCCCAGCGAAGGATACATGACGCAAAACGGCATCACTATGGTCCCCCACCCCACAAGCAAAGCGAGAATGATATCCGGTTGAGCGAGCCAATTGCTGCCGCCGAACACGAGAAGCACCAAGGCATACCCAATCGCCGTCAGGAAATGCACGCTCCAACCGACAATCATTTCGCCTTGTTTGGGCGACGCATCGGCAATTGTGTTGTGAGCGAACACGCCAGACGGCATATGTAAAATCCATCTGCCCACCGGCGAAAAGCGTGGTCCCTGCCAGCCGAATGCAAACCGCAAAACATAGCCGAAGCAATCCATGATGAGCGCAGCACCCAGCCCAATTGGTATTGCCCAGATCAGAATGCCTGGATCAAATGTCATCGAATTCACTCCCGCGTCACTCTAGGCTAGAGCAATAATGCAATAATATAACAATTTAAAGACTAATACTGTGCCTTTATGAACTAGCCAATCCAGCCCTTGCCCTTGCCCTTGCCCTTGCCCTTGGCAATATAGGCAAACCAGAGCTGCACGCAGGCCAGCGCAAATACCATTAACAGAAAAGCCGCCGCCTGAATAAATTCAAGCTTGCGAATGGCATCCATCACGAACAGCACAGAGCCAAACTGGATAACGATCTGATTGAGAACTGAACCGAAGGTTCAATACCTCAATACCAGCCCCTCTTACTCGCCCACCCAAAATCTCGCCTGTCAAAACTTTAACAGACGGAAGTCGCGCGCCCACCCGTGAGTCCTTTCAGACGAGAGGACAAAATGACCGCTTTGGATACCCTGCCCCGCCCGACTGGCCTTCAAGCCCCCACACTGCACTATCGCAAGCCTGTCTTTCTGCATGGCCTCTGGCGATGTGGCAGCACATTTATCTGGTCGCGCTTCCGCAGCGCCCACCAGACCTATTGTTATTTCGAACCGCTCCTTGAGGGCCTGTCCCGCCTCACACCGGAACGGATTGAACGTCAGGGCGCTGCCGTTGCCAGCCGTAATCGTCATCCGGAACTCGAACGCCCCTACCATGCCGAGTTTGAGCCGTTGATCGATAAGCGCGGCATTCCCGCTTACAGACGCGACTTCGCCACCCGTCACTTTCTGCTGTCCGCCGACGAGCTTCACCCCGCTTTAAAGGCCTATCTCGATCAGCTCATTCACTTCTCGAACCAGATGATGTGCACACCTGTGCTCGGCTTTAATCGCACTGTGCTCCGCCAGAACTGGTTGAGCCTCAATTTCTCCGCCACGAACATCTTCATTGATCGCGACCCACGTGACATCTGGGCCTCGTATAATGAATGCGCCTCCAGAGATGATTATACCTTCCTTACTCGCTGGCTCCTGATCGTCGATACCAATCGCGAGCGTGAACCCTTTACATGGTTGGCAGACAGGCTGGGCCTCTCGAAAGGGCGGATCCCAAAGCTCAGCGAGAGTAAAGCCCGTTACCGCGCCGTGCTTGATCAACTCGGCCCCGGGGACACTTATCTTCTGGTGTTCACGGTCTGGCTGGCCAGCCTTCTTCAGGCGTTGTCCAGCGCTGATCTTATCCTCGATGTGAACCGCGCCGACACCTATGCCTACAGGGTCTGGGGCATGGAGCAGATCGAAAGCCTGACCGGCATCGCCGCTGATCTCAACAGTATGCGGGCGATCTCCGCGGCTTGTGATACCGACCCACGCGCATTCCAAATTGTCGAAGAAGAGGTGCTCACAAACTTTCCACTGAAAGGCTATGCGTCACATATCAATCGTGAGCGCGCCACGTCGTGTCTTCGCGTTTTGTCGCGGCGGAAGGCTGAATTGATTGCCCGTTTGATCTGAGGTGCCAGACCTCCAGGCAGTCAGCCTGCCGTCACGCGTCCAAGAATGCTCTTTTTCAGAATAATTTCGGCACGGCGGGCATCGTCACCATCAATGGCCGAGCGATCATCGCTCAGAACGAAATGCTGGTCCCGACCAAGCTCAACCACCAGCCCGTCTTCATCAGTCCTGAAATGCCCCTCTGTTACCGGATAGCAAATATCCCCCGGCAGACATTCCTGACCGATGTTTTCGTCAAGCGGCATGCCATTGAGACTGATGCGTCCATCGGTTTCAATGCGCACAATATCACCCGGCAGGGCGATCAGCCTCGCCATGAATTCGCGCCCTTCAGGTGGGCCGCTGGCTGCGGTCTGGATGGAATGCCTGTAAAGAAGAATATCTCCGCGCGCCATTATGGTCTGGACCATAACTGGCTCAAACGTCACCGTTTGTCCGCGCTCAAGCGCAGGCGACATGGTCGACGTTTCAATCTTTCGCGTCAGATCGGCCGTCTGGTTATGACACCCAGCCGCAACTCCTGATAAACCCACAAAAGCCAATACCCGCAAAGACTGCATACAGAGCAGCCGCTGATGGCGCTTCGACATTGTTTTTCCGATCAAAAATACTCTACACAAGCGATGCATGAAGCACCGAAACGCCGGAACGGACAAGCCGGATTTTGCGGGTGCGACCTAATACCCCCGCGCGAAATCGACTTCACTCTGGGGCAACTTGCCGGTCGATATCACACGTTCGAGGTGGTTCACCAGGGTCTCAGCGGCATCCTGTGGCCGTGTCAGGCCGGACACGTGCGGCGTAACCGTCACCTGATCATGACCCCACGCCCAGTGATCCTCAGGCAAAGGCTCCGTCGCGAAAACATCCAGCACAGCACGCGCGACCTGTCCGTCTTCCAGCGCTGCCTGCAGGCTCTCATCATCCACACTGACGCCGCGACCAACATTGATGAACAGGCTGTCCTTCAATGCTGAAAAAATCCCGGCATTGATCAGCCCTTCAGTCTCCGCCGTCCAGGGGAGCGCAGATATCAGAACATCGGGCGCAGGCTGATCAGCGAAGGATTTCAGCGTGTAAACGTCGTGAAACGGTTTGGTCGCCGCACCTGAACGGGAATACCCCACGACCCTGGCGCCAAGTGCCTTGAAAGGCCGCGCAATCCCCTGCCCGATGGATCCTGTGCCCAGAATGGCAATCGTCTTTTCAAAGATATGGCTTGGCGCAGCTTTTTTCTTCCACCATGTCCGGTCGCGCTGAAACGCCTCACGCAGCGTCATTTTCTGAAACTCTGCCAGCGAGTAAGCCAGACAATACTCCCCCATCTGCTCACCCATCCGCCCAATCGTGCGGGTCAACACGGGCTTGTGGCCTTCACGGGAAAGCCCATCCAGCATGCGGTCCACACCTGCGGCCGGAATATGGATCCAGTCATAGCCCGACAGCGTTTCGTCCTTCGGTGGATAGTAGGAAACCAGCAGTTTTGGCCCATCCCGGTCTGCCACGGGCTCGCCGGTGACAAACACGTCTGGAAAGCGCGCACTCGCCTCTTCGCGGATCAGTGGATAATTGCCGTCTGTAATCCGCACCGAAAGTTTCGAACTCTGCAAACCGGCCATCTGGCCTCCTGTTTTGTCTGGAGTGATGTGACGTCGTCTCCTCAGCTGTAGAAGCCTGAGCCTTCGCCCTGTCAAGCAGCTCTCCCCGGAACAGAAATGCCAATTGATTCAAGTGTGTCAAAGTTTTTGGGCATTATATATTTGACAAACCCATCTTTTAGGCCTATCTTGAGGGCGTAGGAGATGACCATGTCCATTCTGTCCAAGCCATACTTTCACGATGAAGCCGAAGCATTTCGCCACGTTGAATCTGTGCTGTGGACACGCGGATCGGTCTGCCCTCATTGCCAGAGCAAGGCGAAGCATTACCGTCTCAAAAACGTGATGACGAAGCCAAGCCGGAAGCATCCGGAAGGCAAAGTCCGTCACGGCCTCTGGAAGTGCAAAGAGTGCCGCAAACAGTTCACTGTGCGTATCGGTACAATCTTTGAGGAAAGCCATCTGGAGCTGCACAAGTGGCTACAGGCGATCTATCTCATGGTGTCCAGCAAGAAGGGCATCAGCGCTCACCAGATGCACCGCACTCTGGAAATCACATACAAAACGGCGTGGTTCCTTTGTCACCGTATCCGCGAAGCAATGCGCGAAGGTTCTTTTGATATCTTCGGCTCTGGCGGCGGCTCTGTCGAAATAGACGAGACGTTCATTGGCACGGAACCCGGCGCACCAAAGCGTCGCGGCTATGGTCACAAGATGAAAGTTCTGACCCTTGTTGATCGCGACAGCAAGCGAGCACGGTCTATAGTTGTAGACGATTTGCGTCCGTCTACGCTTGCACCAATCGTGAGCGAGAATGTCTCCAAAGAAGCGCGTGTCCTGACGGATCAGGCGCAACACTATAAGAAGTTCTTGCAAGGTTATGCTGGTGGTCACGAGCGCGTTAATCACGGCATCGGTGAGTACGTCAGCTTCTCTAACCCTGAAATCCACACCCAGACCGTTGAGAGCTATTACAGCGTGTTCAAGCGCGGCATGAAGGGTGTCTATCAGCATTGCGCCAAGAAACATCTGCACCGCTACATGGCCGAATTTGACTTCCGCTATAACAACCGGATCGGCAACGGCGTGAATGACTTTGAGCGGGCAATGATTGCTCTGAGTGGCATCAGCGGCAAGCGGCTGACATATAGGTCAGCTCACTGACGAATAGACACTAGTCCAATTTAACATTTTACTGTAAAATACAGCGGCAGCTGGGAGGGCGCTGCGTTAGTTTGGCATCAAAATGATGAGACAGAACCATCGAGAAATTCGCTGGATTGTTGAAGGATTCACGCCTGAGACGATCCCGTTTTCTCGCCTGACTGAATATCTATCTGAGCTAGCGAATCTTTTTGGCGATGCCTCTTCCATGAGATTTGTCCGGTTGGAAGATAACTGTGTTGCGGTCGTCAACAAGATTGTCGAACCTGGGGCCTACTCCAGAATAGAGAAACGACTGAAAACCGCAAATAGTGAGCATGGTGAAAGCGCGCCAAGAAACAGTTTTGAGCGCATCAATCGAATGCTTGTTGAAGACGGAACAAGCGCTCGAATTAAAAGTGGCTCTGCTACAATTTTACGCTTTCCGGGCCAGACGGTTGACGCGCTCGATGAATTCGAAATGGAAGGCGTCGCTACTGCAACCGGCTATTTATACTACTTGGTCGAGAACGAAAGAGGGCAGCTAAATGTTCGTATTCGTCAGCATGGGTTGCCAGCGGCCAAATGCATAGCACCAGCACATCTTCAACCACTTTTGAAAGAGCAACTCTTCAAAGAAGTTCGGCTTAAGGGAAGGGGCACTTGGAGAAGAACCCACGATGGTCAATGGGTGCTTTTAAATCTGGAGGCCGTGGCGTGTGAACCTGTTGAGAATGTTACGTTCCGGCAGGCCATTAATGAGCTTAGGTCCATTCAGTCATCGTGGGAAGATGATTCACTTGTTTCAGAATCCGCAGGCGATGCATCCCAATGATTGCGGCCTGCGATACTACGTTTTTGACATTGTTGTTGAACCCAAATGCTACGCCAAGACCAGATCCCTCAACCGGCGCTCCTGCCCCTTATTGTGTGCTAAGAATTGAAGCCTTAATCGACAAACTGTCAGAACAAAAGACTAAGCTAATAGTCCCCTCACCAGCATTGGCGGAAACACTTGTTTCGACTGACAGGCCAGAAAGTTACATGAAAAAGATCGCCTCATTTTCTTGCATCGAGCCAGCAGATTTTGACGCTAGAGCTGCGTTTGAGTTAGCCAAGCTGACGCGAGACGCCATGCAATCTGGAGATAAAAGAAGCGGTATCAATGCGGAGTGGCAACGCGTAAAATTTGATCGCCAGATAGTGGCGATTGCCATGGTTTCGGGAGCAAGTGTCTTCTATTCTGATGATACAGACCAATGTGCATTTGCCGAAATGTCGGGATTAAAAGTCCTTCATACGTGGGACTTAGAATTGCCTTCAAGCTATGCTCAAGATGATTTATTCGAAAGTGGAAAGGCATGACCGACAAACCCCAACTCGAAAAGTTCAAAGAACTAGCCCGTGAAGCAAAGTGTGACACGAGCGAGAAGAAGTTCGACGAGGCGCTGAAGGAAATCAGCAAATCACCAGATAAGAATAAACAGGAAACCAAATCAGAACAGAAGTGAAACAAATCTCTGGACTTTCAACCGGAGATTCAGTCAGAATGAAAAAGCCCGCGTCGATTCTGAGTCGCGCGGGCTTAATATTGAAAACCCAACTCCCCAGAAGGATTTTCGAAATGACTGAATCACTCATCCCACGATTGATCACGCTTCGTCAATTCCTTCGTCCAAAAAAGGAATTGAGAAATGCAATTAGAATGGATCAAGAGTACACAAAATGAGTGGTTGAACCCGCGTCGAACGAACTGGGACTCTGTGAGCGGATATGGGGTCTACATTATCTGGACGACCGGTACGATCTTGGGAGGCCCGACCTATTTGAAAGTAGGACAGGGCGACATTAGAAGCCGAATGCAGGCGCATTTGCGAGACACTCGTATCACTCGCCACGGCGAGCTCCGTTTTACATTCGCTAAGGTAAATCAATGGCAGATGAACGGAGTGGAACGATATTTGGGAGATGTCCTCCAGCCGCTTGTTGCAGAGCGGTTTCCTGATTCTCCGCACATTCGGGTAAATCTTCCGAACGCTGCCTAGATGGATCGTAAAGCTCCTTCGCCGACTCGCGAAGCTGCATGAGACGATAATAAATAAACGGCGGCTCCGCTCCTGTGCGGAGCCGTTCTTCTGACCATTTGATGACGGCCTCTAAATGCTGATCGATCGTCATTCTTTTCTCCATCCAACTATAACGCATTCTCTCAAAGAGTTGTTCCGGTCTGGTAAATTAATGGGTTTGTCAAATATATAATGCCCAAGTTTTTTGACATTTTATTGTTAGAAATATTTGACATGTAAAAAATGTTTGACCATATACGTGTCAGAAATTTTTGACACACACGAGGACGACATGACAAACTTTTTTCGGGTCGATGTGGCGGCGAGTATCTTCGCCATCATCGCAGGTATTTTACATCTTGGGGCTTACTGGGGGCTGTGGTGGTCACCGCCTGACACAGGTACCGAGCTCCACTGGCGGGTCGGTATTTCCGTCGCAGCAATCGTCGTCGGCACCATCATCGTCGCATCCATTTCGGCGGCCATGAACAGAAACGCTCCGGCAACTGATGAGCGCGAGTCGCGCGTCCAGTTCAAAGCCATGCGCAACATGCTGTTCATGTATTCTGGCGGGCTCGCCATCCTGTTCATGGAAGCTTTTGGCGATGTCAGCTCACCCATGGCCCTCGCCCATGCCGTGATCGGTATCTTCATTGTTGCTGAACTCGTGCGGCTACCATCGCTGTGGTGGTATCTGCGCGAGCCAGGCTGAACGCATCTCTCAGAGGACTTCTCAAATGACTTTTCATGAAAAATCCGCATGGGCGATGGGCATTCTGCTGATCCTGATCGGCGGCTGGTATGTCAACACGGTGTGGGACATCTCACGCGAGATGGAGATGACTGCACCACCCCTGCTCGCTCTGGCCGCTGTCGCAACGGTCGCCCTGATTGCCGGCGCTGTTGTCAGTCACATCGTGATTGCTCTGGTAGACCCCGAAGCCGCCGAGGGCGATCAGGATGAACGCGACAAGCAGGTCTTGCGTCGCTCAGGTAATATCGCCGGTTATTTTCTTGGCTTTGGCTGTTTTGCCGGTCTCTGGAATTACTTCTGGCTTCAGGATGGCAACATGCTGTTTCACATCATCGTGGTCAGCCTGATCGTCTCCCAGATCGCCGAATATGCGCTGACCATCATTTTCTACCGGCGGGGGGCATGACATGGCAAAACGCCCCCCAATCACCAACCGCGTGCGCGAATTGCGCGAGGCCCATGACAATATGAGCCAGTCAGCGCTTGCCAAGGAAATCGGTGTTACCCGTCAGACAGTGATCGCTATCGAACAGGGGCGCTATTCCCCATCCCTCGAAAGCGCCTTCCGGATCTCCCGTGTATTCGGTGTCGGCCTGGAGGATGTTTTCGGCTGGGACGACACTGCCGAAAAATAAGCATATTAGCAAAAACTGCGCGACCTCCCCCACTCAGGGGATTACAACTCCGTGTGGCCACTCTAAATCTTGGCCACACGCAGAGGGGACATCATGAAACATCAACTCATTCAGGGCTTAACCACGCTTGCTCTCATGGCGATATTATCGGTTCAGGCTGAAGCGCAGTCCACAGCGTCCTGCACGCACTCCGCACTCGTTAAAAGAGGAAATGGCGCCTACGCGATCACGCTGGAAAACTCCTGCACTGCCCCGGTAAAATGGTCTTACGCGGCCTGCGCATTCGGTCAGTCTCTCGAAAGCGGACTTGTCACGGTTGGGCCCAATCAGACGTTTCAGGCCAATTTTGATTATGAGTTACTTGGCACGCCCAGTCTGAAAGAAAATTCCTGCACCGGCACGTGTATCACCGAGCTGATTTCCTGCTCCGTAGCACAGCCCGCCCCTGCCGGACCACAGCTCAAACCACTCAGCGAGCTGATGATTGAGAAGCCCGCGCCAGAAACCGAGCTGAAGCCATTGAGCGAGCTGCTCATCGAAAAGCCCGTTACAGAACCAAAGGCCGGGCCACTCGATGGGTATGCCTCGCAAGACCCTGCCCTCAAACCTCTGCCCAAACCTGTCCTGACGCCCGTTCCCGGCGCGACGCCAAAAATCAGAGCAACCAGCGTTCCCGGTCAGATCGGCGTCAAACCCATTCTGAACCCACCGTCTCAGCTCAAGCCGCCTACTGGTGCCAGCTATGCGGCCTCCTGCATTATTTCCGAGCCTCAGGGCTTCAACCTGTTTGGCAAAGGCAAGGCGAAGTTTACCAATCACTGTCCGAGCTATCAGCGTGTCGCCGTTCGGGTTTGCCTGCCCGGACAGGGCGATCAGCTTCAGACACTGAACATCGCAGCGAATGGCAATCAGACCATGACCTTCGATTCCCCTGAAGACGTCACCCCCACCTTCACTCTGCGCAATTGTGTCGGGGCTACCTGCACGCCAGCCAACCCGCCAGCCTGCAACTAACCTGCTCGGCGCAAAGCCCTCGACATAATCCTAGTTTTTATAGGGCTGATGTGGTTTCAAAGTCAGCATTCCGGCTGATCTCTCTGGCCGGCTGCGCGCTGAACTGAACCGAGGCACACACCTATGCAGGCAGATTATTCCGCAAAGCTCCGAACCGCAGATGATGCCGCAGATTTTCTGTCTCCGGGCACGGACATTTCCATGGGGATGGCGCTCGGCGAACCTCCAGGGCTGCTGCAGGCCATCAACAAGCGCCTCGAAATAGGCGAGCTGGACGATCTCCGCCTGTGGTATTTTCACTCCATGCCTGCCGCAGCCATGACGGTGCTGCGCTATGAAATGATGGACCGTGTCAAACCGCATTGCATGTTCCTGGGCCCGACTGAGCGTGCCCTCATGGAAATGGGCGAGGCTGAGGGTAAGAAGGTCATCAATTTTGTGCCCGTCGCCTTTTCAGATGCCCCACGCCTGTTCAGCCAGCACATCCAGCTCGACACCTTCATCACCACCGTTTCGCCGATGGACCGCCACGGCTATTTCTCGCTTGGCACGAACAATGATTATGCCAGCACGGCGGCGCGCACCGCCCGCCAGACCATTGTCGAAGTCAATGAGAACATGCCCCGCGTATTCGGCGATTCCATGATCCATATCAGCGAAGTCGATGCGGTCATTGAAAACCACACCCCACTCTTTGAAATGCCAGATCACCCGGTCAAGCCTGAAGAGAAACAGATCGCGCAGACCATTGCTGATCTGGTGCCCGACGGCGCCTGTCTTCAGATGGGGATTGGCGCCCTGCCGAATGAAGTCTGCACCATGCTGACGGATCGCACCGATCTCGGCATTCATACAGAGCTGCTCTCTCCCGGAATGGTGGACCTGATCGAAGCGGGCGCGGTCTCCAACCGAAGGAAGACCACCTTCCCCGGTCTCACCGTATTCACCTTCGCCCTTGGCAATAAGCGGATGTATGACCTTCTGGACGATAACCCGTCCTTCAATTCCCACCCGGTCAACATCGTCAACGACCCGCGGCACATTGCTAAAAATGACAATGTCATCTCCATAAATGCCACGCTCCAGGTCGATCTGACGGGCGCCTGCAATTCGGAAAATCTCGCCGGTCGTCAATATTCCGGGTCCGGCGGACAGCTCGATTTCGTCCGTGGCGCACGTGCCTCGAATGGAGGGCGCTCAATCATCGCCTGCACCTCCACCGCGCGCCAGGGCGCCGTCTCCCGCATCGTGCCGGAGCTTACCGGCCCGGTCACAACTCCCCGCAATGATGTGGACACGGTGATCACCGAATATGGCACCGCCAGCCTGATTGGTCTGTCTGGTGAAGCACGTGTGCGGGCCATGATCAGCCTCGCCCATCCAGACCATCGCAAAGACCTCACAGACGCCGCACGTAAGCTACGACTAATCTGACTGATATTTTATGTCGCAGACCGGTCAGTTCTGATTGACAATCATTTGCAACTAGGCTTAGTTGCGACTCATGATCATTTGCGTTTGTCATAATCTCAACTGCCGCAAAGTGGGTGAAGCCATTGAAAACGGCGCAGATTCTCCAAAGGAGATTCAGGCGTTTCATGGCAATCAGTTCCAGTGTGGTCGCTGCAAGCCTGAGATGTGTGCCCGCCTGCGCGAACATCAGGCCATGGCAACTGTGTCTGAGCCAGTTGCGAATGCAATCGCCTAGCATTCTCAATACCCTGTTTTTTAACAAAAAATCTTGCTGAACGCTTTCATCGACCTAGATTCAGTGCTAATTTCCAAGCCTGACTCAGGAGGTATGTTATGAAGGGTGATCCCAAGGTTATCGAGTTCCTCAACAAGGCACTCAAAAACGAGCTGACCGCCATCAATCAGTATTTCCTGCACTCGCGGATGCTGAAAGATTGGGGCGTAACCAAGCTCGGCAAAAAGGAATACGAAGAATCGATCGAAGAGATGCATCATGCCGACTGGCTGATTGAACGCATCCTATTCCTCAACGGCCTGCCAAACCTTCAGGATCTCGGTAAGCTGATGATCGGTGAGAACGTCCAGGAAATCCTGGAATGCGATCTCAAACTCGAGCAGATCGCGATTCCGCTGCTCCGTGATGCGATTGAATACTGCGAATCTGTCCGGGACTATGTTTCCCGTGAGCTGTTCTGCAAAATCCTCGACAATGAGGAAGAGCATGTCGACTTTATCGAGACCCAGTTCGATCTGATCGAACGCGTCGGCATTCAGAACTATATCCAGCTGAACTCCTCGCCGGTAACAGACGAAGACTAAGCTCAGGCCTGTTTGGCCGCAGACCCATAAAATCCGGGCCGGAAACGCTTTTGCCAAAGCACCTTACCGGCCCCCATATAGGCCCGGCTCAAAAGGCCGGGATAGGCTGAGCGTCGAACCAGTTTCGCAATCAGAGCCAGTGTCGAAAACACCCCATACTGCGCCGCACCTATGGACATGCTTCGTACAATCCCAACGGGGTTGAACGGCCCAAGATCCGCATACATACGGGTTGGCCCCTGTCCGAATGCAAAACTCCGCTTCCGCACATAGGCCAGCGTCAGCCGTTCCGGCGGCACGTGTTCACGCGCAAACGCCTTGCGCGTCCACCCCATTTTGCCGCCGCGTTTATGCAGATAATCGAACAGAACATCGTCCTCACCACCGGTCTCATTCATGGCGGTGCTGAAGACGGGGTCAGGCAGGTCCATGTAAGCCCGGTCAACCAGAGAGCTCCCGCACCCGTAATAATGGTCAATCACGCCCTCTTCCAAGCCCGGAATGTCCCGACCGAAAAACTGTTCGAAAAAGCCGCGTTCCGGGGTCGTCATCTCAAAGTCTGCCTCGATGCGGGAGAAGACAGCGCAACAGTTCTCGCCCGTCATCACGACCATCATGGCTTTCAACCAGCCTTCTGACGCGGTCTCATCATCATCAAGAAACGCCAGATATCGCCCGCTCGCCGCCTCAACAGCTGCATTGCGCGCATTGGCGACGCCCGGAACGGGCGCATGAACATACTGCGTCGGAAAGGGCATCTCCGGCGTGAGGCGTTCAACAAAACCGCACGCACTCCCAGCCGGATCATTGTCGGCAATAATCAGCTCGATATCGTGCCAGCCATCCACTTGCGCTTTCAGGCTGTTCATCGCCATGGCGAGCCCATCTGGCCGCTTGAACGTGGGAACGATAATGGACACCCGGTCAGCAAACGCCATGGGTTATTCCCCGGCAGCTGGCGGCTGATGTCCTCGCGCCTGCGCACCGCCGCGCTTCTGGACCGCCATCATCAGATCACCCATGGCGCCTCTGCGCGATGAATGGCAGATGACAGCATGGTCAAGCCGGCGACGAATACGCGCCGAAAGCCCATCTGCGTGTTTGCCAGCAATCTTCCAGCTATCAAAAGCCATTTTCTGCCGGCGTCCACTTGCGGTCGGTCGATAGACCTCAACATCAAAAACCGTGCGTACGGGATCAGCGAAATACTTCTTGTAGAAGTCATGCCCCGTCGCGAGTTCATAAATCGACAGACCCATGTCTTCCATCATTTCGATAGCGCGATAGAGCAACAACACACCCGGGCTATAGTCACCAAGCTCCGGATCGAACGCCGAAACCCAGGGATGGAAACAGCCATATTTGCGAACACCGAAATGGGCCGCAATCAGTTTTCCATCGATCTTCAGTGCCGTGATGAAGCCACCAAACCGGTTATCAGCAGACCACGGATTTGATGCCGCCGCGTCCAGCACCAGACGACTATTGTCTGCGCGTGTCAGATCCAGCAGCCCCTCATCCTGAAACTGCTGACTTTTCCATCTGTAGAGATCGTCCAGATCAGTCTGTGATGGCGCGCCCCAGACGAATTCAAGTTCACCCTTTTCGCGGTTGAGCTTACTGATCAGACGCCGGAAATTCTTGAACCGTTTGGCGTGCTGCGCGCGTCGCGTCTCGAGATAGGCTTCTGGCGAAAGGTCACCCAGACGGATGGCGAAGCTCTCTTCTTCTGAATTGGTCGCACCACCATCACCGGCAGGGACGATCGCTGTCGACGACCGGAAGACTGAATAGCCCGCCAGTTCCAGAATATCGGCAATACCGAGATCGCACTCAGACGAGATGATTGGCCCCGAAATATCGCAAAATGGCGCGCCGACCGGCCTCACCAGACCTCCACGTCGTTCATGCACAGGCATCACCGCAACCAGACGGTCACCGCGCGAAACCAGCACAATGCGCACGTCATCACGCACAGAAGAAATCAGCCCGGTAAAATCGGGGGCCAGCAAGGGTGATTTGAACCGCTCATCGGCCAGACACAGGCGTGCCCAGTTCTTGCGCTCATCTTCCCCGAGTTCGTCAAAACGTTTGACGGTACAGGCATACCCTTCACGATCCGCCACATCCGCGGCGATCGGTAAATCTTCAATCACACCGCCTGCTTTCAGCTCGAAGGTCAGTGGTGTCGGGCTTTTGCCCGGAACGGGCTGTATCTTCTTCAGCGCCTGAGCGCTCGCTGCCTTGACCAGTGTCAGCGGACCTGCGCTCTGCGGAAATGGCTGGTCATATCCAAATGTGCGACGCAGCTTGCCATTCATATACAGCGCATTCGCCTTCATCAGTGCCGGCAGCGTCATATACTCACAAGACAAGGACACATTCAGCATATCACTGTTCTGAACACGATGAGGCGCAGTCTGTGGCCATGTCATGGCCATTCCCGGCTTCAGCTCAATAACCCGGGCCGCCTCATCAAAAGCGTGCCGATAGGTCAGTTCCTCGTCCTGCGTCCGCAGCACAATATCTTCCAGTTGTGCAGGCTCAGCATAGGGCGCGCCGACCGGATAAAGATAGAGCGTCTTGATACCGCGCACCTGAACCAGGCACACCAGCGGAATATCCAGATGATAGTGCACATGGATGTTCGGCGAAGAAATGAGCACGCCCATATCCCGCTTCATCGTCTTTTGCCCTGATGCGACCTCAAGCTGATCAAACAGCGAGTCCGCCAGTGCCGCATACTCGTCCAGATGTTGGTTTACCGCCCGAAGGTTCAACCAGATCTGGCCCGCCTTCACAGCCTCCAGAATCTCCCGGCCAGACATGTCCGGCGCACATCCGTGAAGCGCCTTGACGCGCCCTTCGGCATGATCGGGAAACCGATAAACCCCAAGTCTTTCGCGCGGATACTGATCAAGCAGCCTCGCTAGCGCGTCGTCGGTAAAATACGGACTGGACCCACCATTGTGATTGGCCAGATAGAGCTCGCGGCCAAATCCAGCGCGCATATTCTCAGGCCAGGTATATTTAATATGGTCTTTGTGTTGATTGCGGGCAGAAGACACGAAATCTGCCGCACCTTTCGATGCGCCAGCGCGTCTTTCCTCGTCTGCACTCATAGAACGCGCGACAGTCATCCCAGCTCTTTCAGATCCTCACACTGGTCAGTAAATCGCACACAGCTAATAAATTGAGGTGAAGTGGTTATCTGAAATTTTATCGACTTTTCAGCAATTTCCCGAATATGGCTGACTGTTTCATCAGCTGCGGATTGCCCGGCATTGGCAATCAAAACCCCTTTCAGGCGAGTTGGCCCGCAAATTGCTCGCGTCTGATTGACTGCCCGGTTTTGTGACACTTCTATTGTTTCAGTCCGGGAGAATGAGAGGAGTTCGGTGTGAAGAAGCAATCCATTCTGACGGCCCTGCTGACAGCGACCCTGTGTCTGTCGGCACCGGCATTCGCAGATCCGCAGAGCGAACCGTCAGTCACAGCTGACGAAAGTCAGGTGAACAGTGTGAGAGCTGCCGCACTTGAGAAGGACGCTGAAGCTCTGGCAGAAGACCGGCTCGCGCTCCTCGATGAGATCGCAGAGCTCGAAACCCAGCTGGACGACACCGAGAACCTCAACGCGGCAGAAGCGCTCCGAATGGAACTTCAGAACAAGCAATTTGATCTGGGCGCCATGGAGGCCGAACTGAATGCCATTCTGGCACGGATAGAAGAGCTTCAGCTCGGTTCAGACGTCATCCTCGTTGATGAATCTGGTGACGAAGCGCTCGACGAACTTCCTGCAGAAGACGCTGTCGATACCGTGGACACGCCAGAAGACATCGTTGAGGCATCTCCTGAAGTCGAAGCGCCAGCAACCGTGTCACCACGCTTTCTCGACTATTCAAATTCCGAGCTCATTAAAGTGCTTCTGTCTGATGAGCTGGCAGGTGACGACGTCGCCATTATGGGTCTGATCTCAGGCGCTCGAAAGTTTTGCCAGATCAACTGGGAGCCAGGCTTCGTCGACTTCATCCTTCTGGCCAATGCCAATGGATATGATGTGGGTGTCATCGCCGATCAGCATGGCTGGTTCATGGGCGCTGCGACCAAGAACCTTCGTGAATCCGGTTATCAGTGCGTCGATGAAGACATGGTCGCACTTCGCGCGATTGATCCTTACTGATCGGGGTCAGTACGAACCTCACACCCTACACAACAAAAAAACGGCTCCGGATCTTATGACCCGGAGCCGATTTTTTTCGCGATGAGTGTCAGGGCTTAATAGCCGGCTGAACCCGTCGCTTTAAGGTCTGCATGTGCCTTATCGAGAACGATCGCATTGGCTTGAGCGTTGAACTTTGCCTCGCCATCCGTGACCGTCATGGTTTCGGCAGAGCCATCAGAGCTTGCCATCACCATGATACCGTCGTCAGACACATCGCCAACAGTACCGACCTTCACACCATCAGACGTATAAACCGTCACAGGAACGGGTGTGTTTTCTGCCGTACGCTCAATGCGTGTCGCAGTGTTGTTGGTGCGGTTGTAAGCGCTTTGTGAATAGTTATCGACGCGATTTTCCATAAGGCGTTTCTGCTTCTCAAGCTCGCTTTTCAGCGCGCCGGTCGCTTCCTTCATGTCATACGTGCTGAGGCGCGAGTTGAGGTTAGCTGCTGTCTCGCCGCCGACCATCACACCATCACGTGCATCGATTGTCGTTTCTGTTGTGGTTTCAAGTTCGGACCTTACGTCCGCAACGCCATCAAGCGTGCCTTGAACGCCGCCAGTTACCTGACCAGTGACACCGCCAAGCTGAGCATGCGCGGCACCGCCCATCAGGGCTGTTGTCAGAAGTGTTGTTGCGATGAATTTCATGATTTTCCTCCATTCGCTAATGAAGAAAAAACGAGGACCCAGTGCTAAATGTTCCAAATAAAATTATTTGTAATCATTGCACTAATCAGTTTACCGCCCCAGTGCGCTGATCTTTATGAGGCTTTTCTTCCGACCACCATATAGTTCACATCCGTGTCGTTTGAGATCGACCACCGGTCCATGAGCGGATTATAGCTCACGCCCACAGGATCATCGCAAAGCATGCCTGCATCGGCCATCCAGTCGCATATCTGATCGGGTGACAGAAACTTCTCAAAGTCATGCGTCCCTGGCGGCAGCCAGCGCAGAATATACTCAGCGCCAATCTTTGCCAGTGCGAGCGATTTGAACGTCTTGTTCAGGGTTGCGACCACCATCAGGCCGCCGGGCTTCACCAGAGACACGCAATCCTTGAGGAACGCTTCCGGGTCGGCCACGTGCTCGATAATCTCCAGATTGAGCACCGCATCGAACGGCCCCTCGCCTGCGTCACCCAGCGCTTCTGCAGTGCCTGCACGATAATCAATCGTCAGGCCGGATTGTTCAGCATGCACCATCGCGGTCTTGATATTCGCTTCTGAAGCATCGACACCCATGATATCAGCGCCCATACGGGCCATGGGCTCGGTGACCAGGCCACCCCCACAACCAATATCGAGAAGTTTAAGCCCGGAAAAAGGGGTTGCGCTGGCCCCATCCAGCTTGAAGTGCTCAACCAGCAAATCGCGCAAAAAACCGAGCCGCGTAGGATTGAATTTGTGTAATGGACGAAATTTTCCCTTGGGGTCCCACCACTCACTCGCTATTCGAGAGAACTTCTCGACTTCGTCTGGGTCAATGCTGGGGGAAACTGCTTTTGAAAGTGTCTTTTCTGAAGAATTGCTCATTGCGCGCTTCTCTCTGTATTTGCACCAAACGGTATCACCACATACAAGACCCGGTGTACCCTGTATTTTTCTCTAGAGATTGTATCGAACAACGCTGATGTCACCCATTGTCATGAAGTTTGGCGGCACATCCGTCGCTGATCTGGAACGCATAAATCATGTCGCAGACCTTGTGGCTGCTCAGGCCAAAGAGAGCAAGGGCGGCGTAGCTGTCATTGTATCAGCCATGGCGGGCGAAACCAACCGGCTCGTGTCATTGGCAAATGAGGCTGCCGGATCCGGTCTGGTCGGCGAAACCTTTGACGACGAATATGACGTTGTCGTTGCCTCCGGCGAACAGGTCACGTCCGGCCTTCTGGCGCTTGCCCTTCGCAAACGCGGTTTTCGGGCTCGCTCCTGGCTCGGCTGGCAGATGCCGATGATCACCAATGATGTCCACGGCAAGGCCCGTATCGAAGATATCGAAGGCAATGGCTTCTCAGAGGCAATTGGTTCCGGTGAGATTGCTGTTGTCGCCGGTTTCCAGGGCCGCAGTGCAGAAGGCCGCATCACCACGCTTGGCCGGGGTGGCTCGGATACCTCAGCGGTTGCTGTTGCTGCCGGACTGAACGCGCTGCGTTGTGACATCTACACCGATGTTGATGGAGTCTACACGACCGATCCACGCATCGTGTCTAAAGCCCGCCGCATTGATCGTATTTCTTATGAAGAAATGCTCGAAATGGCTTCGCTCGGCGCGAAGGTCCTTCAAACCCGGTCAGTTGAACTGGCCATGAATCATGGCGTCCCGATCAGAGTGCTTTCAAGCTTTGCACCGGCCGGAGACGAAAATAACGGAACGCTTGTCTGCGATGAGGATGAAATAATGGAAAAGCAGGTTGTCTCAGGAATTGCCTACAGCCGCGATGAAGCCAAAATCAGCCTGTTGGGTGTTGTGAACCATCCGGGTGCTGCGGCCAGTATTTTCTCCCGACTTGCTGACGCCAATGTCAATGTCGACATGATTGTTCAGGCCGACGCGCGCGGTCCGGACAAGGCCAACATGGTTTTCACCTGCACGCAGCGCGATTCCGAACTGGCCGTTTCCGTTCTCACCGACGCAAAAGAAGAGATCGGCTTTGAATCTGTCGTGGTTGATCGGGACGTGTCCAAGGTCTCTGTCATTGGTGTCGGCATGCGGAGCCATACGGGCGTTGCGAAAACAATGTTCGACGCATTGTCAGATCGCGGCATCAATATTCAGGTTATTTCAACCTCTGAGATCAAGATCTCCGTTCTGATCAATTCATCCTACACCGAGCTGGCTGTCCGGGCGCTTCACACCGCTTACGGACTCGACGCCGAGAGCTGAAGGCAAAACCCAGGGCATGTCGCCACCTGACCGCCATACCCATGCTCCAGGAGCTGTCGCCCCGCGCATTCTGATGACGCGGTTGAGGACGCTCATGGCGGAAGGGCGCAGTCTGGATGGACGGCTTGCCGGGGTTGTGAGCCTGGTTGCGCGATCCTTCGTTGCTGACGTTTGCTCAATCTATCTTCGTCTTGAGAATGGCGACTTTGAACTCGTCGCCACAGAAGGCCTCAAACACGAGGCCATCAAGAATACGCGCCTTGCGCCGAATGAGGGTCTGATTGGCCTTGTCGTGGAAGGTGCCAGACCTCAGAATATTCAGGATGCACCTCACCATCCCCGGTTCAGTTATCGGCCGGAAACCGGCGAGGATCCATTCACCTCTTTCCTGGGTGTTCCGATCCTGCGCTTCGGTCGCGTCATCGGTGTTCTGACCGTTCAGAACGTCGCCAGCCGTGTTTATGACGATGAAGACGTCGAAACGCTGCAGACTATCGCCATGGTCATGGCCGAAGTCGTGACAACCGAAAGTCAGAGCGGCTCTGAAGAGCTCGCCGACGTCGCTGTTCGTCCCAACCGCCCTATCGAGCTCATCGGTCAGTCGCTCAGCGACGGCCTCGCCATGGGACCGGTTCACCTGCATGACCCTGTCGTCGCGCCTGCCCAGTTCTTTGCTCGCGACATCCCTGCTGAAGAAAAACGCCTGAAGACAGCGCTCGAACAACTGCGCAGCTTTGTCGACTCCATGATGATGCAGCAGGTGTCTCCGCTCGCGGGCGAAAGTCGGGATATTCTGGAAACCTACCGCCTGCTCGCTCACGACCCCTCCTGGGCTGGCCGGCTTTATGATGCCGTCTCATCCGGCCTGTCCGCAGAGGCCGCCGTTGACCGTGCCCGACGCGAACACCGCGCGCGCCTTCAACAGGCGAAGGATAGCTATCTGCGCGACCGCCTTCACGATCTTGAAGACCTCGACAACCGTCTCCTGCGCCTTCTGGCTGGCAAGAATGGCGCTATTGCTGGCACAGACCATGACGGGGCAATCCTTGTTGCACGTCGCCTTGGGCCAGCGGACCTTCTCGAATACCGGAATGCGGGTCTCCGCGCGCTCGTGCTTGAAGACAAAAGCACAACCTCGCATGCCGTGATTGTGGCCCGCGCACTTGGACTGCCGCTTGTTGGCGGCGTCGACCGCATCATGGCTGTTGTCGAAACGGGCGATCAGGCCATTGTCGATGGTGATACCGGCCACGTTCATATCCGGCCAGAACCTGATCTTGTTTCCGTCTATTCTGATCGGCTGGCGCTCCGGACACAGCGGCTCGCAGAATTCGCCGCGATCAGAGACCTTCCTGCCGTCACTCAGGATGGCGTAAAGATCGAACTCCTCATGAATGCCGGACTTGGCATTGATGTCGACAATCTCGACGCCTCAGGCGCTGACGGTATTGGACTGTTCCGGACCGAATTTCAGTTCCTGGTGTCCGAAACCCTGCCGACCCTGAAAGAACAGGAAGAGTTTTACGACCGCGTTCTTAATACCGCGGCCGGTCGGCCTGTACTGTTCCGCACACTGGATCTTGGCGGCGACAAACTCTTGCGCAACTCCCGGCAGGCGCGCGAGGAAAACCCGGCCATGGGCTGGCGGTCTTTGCGGTTCGCACTGGACAGGCCTGGTCTGTTCCGGCGTCAGCTGCGTGCGCTGTGTCGCGCCGCCGCCGGCAGAGCGCTGTCTGTCATGTTCCCATTGGTCACAACGTCAGACGAGTTCCGACGCGCACGCGAAATGCTCGAAAACGAAGTCGAATGGTGCGTCCAGCACGGTCGCGAACGCCCAACCTCTGTCGAAGTCGGCGCCATGATCGAGACACCAGCTTTTGCCCTCAGCTTTCATGAACTGAAAGGTGAAATCAACTTCCTGTCCATCGGCACGAATGACCTGCATCAGTACTTCTTCGCCGCTGACCGGGATAACCGGGCGATGGCGCGCCGCTATCCGGTCGTCAGCAAGCCCTTCCTGGAATTCCTCAAGGATATCCGGAACCGTGCAGCGGACTGCGACGTTCCAATCTCCATCTGTGGAGAGTCTGCAGGTAACCCGTTCTTCGCCCAGATTTTTGTGCTATTGGGCTTCAGAAGGCTCTCAATGCCCACGTCTGCGGTCGGATCTGTGAAGCAAGCGATCAGAATGCTTAACATTTCTGAGAAAAAGCAGTCATTTGATGAGCTAATGCAGCAAAATTCAGCACAACTGGAAAAGGATTTGTTAAACCTCTTGCAACACGATGCGCAGGTGTGAAAGCTTATTGCATACTCGGAGCGAAGGGTTAAGCACCTTCAAGAGTAGTTAATGGGCAGAGGGCTCTGGACAGGCGGAAATTCCATGGCGCGGGCGGTAGAGAGTACCAGCAAACTGACGAAATCATCCCTCGAAAAAGGTATGGCTGAAGGGGTTTCCCCTCCGCATCTACAACTTGTCGATGGCCCCATTGCGCCCAATGCGCGTATTGGCGAACGCATGCGTGCGAGCCGTTTATCCAAAGGTCTCGAAATTGCCGAAGTCGCGAAAAAATTGCGCCTTCGCCGCGAATACATCGAAGCGATGGAAGCCATGCAGGTCGCTCGCCTGCCAAAGGGTTTCGTGAATCCGTATATCCGCGATTATGCCCGCGCGATTGGTCTGGACCCGGCTGAAACTGTCGAGGCTTTCAACGAACAATGTGGCGTGCTCGCTCAGGCACCAACTGAGAAAGTCAAACTTCCAAGCACCAGCTCCGCCGCACCGGTCATCATCAAGACGATATTGTTTCTGGCTGCTCTGGCACTTGCCGGTTTCGTGGGATGGACGGGCTATCAGTTCATTTCGACGCCAACCAGCGAGCCTGTAGCGGATACGGGGCCGACGATCGCCTTTGACTCCAACTACACCTCTGCATCTCGCGCGCCGGTCACTTCTGACCCCGCACTCGGCTCGGATGCCCAACGCCTCAATCTGGATATCCGCGCCACACGTCGTGCCTGGATCGATATTCGCGGCGCAGACGGCACCCAGTTCGTTGATCGCCAGCTTGCGAAAGGCGAAGTCTATGACCTCCGCGTTGGTGCAGGCTGGACACTCTCCACTCAGGATGCTGGCGCATTCGTCTGGGTTGTTGACGGTCAGGAAGTCGCCCCACTCGGTGCAGACAACGTGCCAATGTACACAGTCGGCGTTGACGCTCAGGCAGCTGAAATTCGTCGCCTTCTCGACGAACAAGCCGCTGCTGCAGCTGAAGCCGCTGAGTAACGATCCTTCCGAAAATTCGGGCAAAAAAATTGGGCGGTCACTGACCGCCCATATCTTTTTTGAGATGGTCACTCACCTGTCCGGCAAGTGATTTCGAAATATCCGCGCGATCAGACTCTGTTGATGGCGGGTGATGCGGTTGTCGTTTAACCGCGCGACTGATCCATCTGACCAGCCATACAAATTTCAGCATTCAATTCCTTTGAAAAGAAGGGGTTCAGACTGGAATGATAAAAGGTCATGTCACGCCTCCTTTTCGGCTGAATGCGTTGCTCGCTCATCGCAAGCCACCTGAAAATACTACGCGCTTTTTAGACAGAAAACAAATCAACGCATCGCCATATATTTCGCCAGCCGCTCAAGCCCTTCCTCGATATCAGCGGTTGACCGCGCATAGGACAGCCGCAGCGTCGTGTGCCCACGCGCCGGGTCGAAATCGCCGCCCGGCGTCACGGCAACGCCCACCTTTTCCAGAATATCAAAGGCCAGCGCATGGCTGTCATCCGTGATGTCTGACACATCGGCATACATATAGAACGCACCATCCGGTGGCGCGATTTTCGTGAAGCCCGCCTCAGGCAGTCCATCCAGCATCAACTGACGATTTCGCTTATAGGTCTCGATATTCTCATTCAGCTCATCCATCCCGTCGAACGCACCAAGCGCAGCAATCTGGCTCACATGTGGCGGGCAGATGTAAAAGTTCTGGGCCAGTCGCTCTATGCGCCGGATATGGTTTTCCGGCACCACCATCCAGCCGACCCGCCATCCTGTCATCGAGAAATACTTCGAGAAGGAATTGATGACATAGACCTCGTCACTCACTTCCAGCGCGCTCACGGCGGGCCGGTCATAATCGATCCCGTGATAGATCTCATCAGAGATGAACGCCGCGCCCTGGTCCTGCGTCGCCCCGATCAGAGCTTCCAGTCCCGCCCGGTCGAACATGGTGCCCGACGGGTTGGCAGGTGAGGCCACCAGCAGCCCGTCCAGATCAGACGGCAAGTCTGAGGGCACGGGTTGAAACCGGTTTTCCGCCGCACACTCAATCAGAACCGTCTCAAGGCTCAGCGCTTTCAGGATCGCCCGATAGGAGGGATATCCCGGCGAGCCGATGCCAACTCGCGCGCCCGCATCAAACAGCGACGTGAAAGCCAGCGTAAATCCGGCCGAAGAGCCAGTTGTCACCACCACGCGCTCATGGTTCAGCTCGACGCCATACCAGTCCTGATACAGCTGAGCGATCCGTTTGCGCAGCGCCAGCAGGCCAAGTCCGCCCGTATAGCCCAGCGATTCCGCCTCCATGGCCGCCGCAACCGCCTCACGCGCCGCCTGTGGCGCAGGTGTGCCGGGCTGCCCCACCTCCATGTGGATGATATGCCGCCTCGCCGCCTCAGCACGCGTTGCCGCCTCCATGACATCCATCACGATAAAAGGGTTCACATCTCCTCGCCGAGAGACTTTCATGACATCAGCTTTCC
>NZUJ01000046.1 GCA_002701295.1 Ponticaulis sp.
AAGGTCATGGTGAATGGCGAACGGCTCGATAGCCCTGCCTTCAAAGTCACCCGCCGCGACCTGATCAAAGTCAGCGGCACCATCATCAAGCCGCCGGAACCAACGCGGATGTGGATGTATCACAAGCCTGCAGGGCTGATTACATCGACGCGCGATCCGGAAGGCCGCGCCAGTATTTTCGATCACCTGCCAAAATCGCTGCCGCGCGTCGTAACTGTCGGACGTCTCGACCTCACGACAGAAGGCCTTCTCCTTCTGACGAATGATGGCGAACTGGCACGTAAACTGGAACTTCCGTCCACAGGGCTGGAACGTCATTATCGCGCGCGCGCTCATGGCCGTGTTACAGAAGAAGGCCTGAAGGATCTGGCAACCGGCGTCATCGTCGACGGTGTTGAATATGCGCCGATCGAAGCCACGCATGAACGGAGCACAGGCACGAATAATTGGCTTCATGTCGTCCTGAAAGAAGGCAAGAACCGCGAAGTGCGTAAAGCGCTCGGACATATCGGACTGACTGTGAACCGACTGATCCGAACCAAATATGGTCCATTTGAACTGGCCAATCTTGCGAGTGGCGCGCTTGAAGAAATTCCGCCCGAACGGCTCGTGAATATACTTGGCGAAGAGAACAAGACCGAACGGATGGAGCCGCCACGCCGGACAGGCCCTTCAGATCGCCGACCTGGTGGCCGGAAACCCGGTGGCTTCCGAAAACGCAAAAAATGAAGTAAACTGGTTCAAGCAAGCGGCCAGACGCAAAAAGAAGCCGCTGCAAAGAGGACCAGTGCGAGCAGAAGTCGCACCCGAGATCCAACAGTAGCGTAAACAGACGACGATGTCGGCAGTTTCAGCTTGCAAGGCGGAAGCCATTGGATTCAATCTGAAAACCGTCACTATTCTGACCCGCCAATATTGATCCGTCTGTTTTGGATGCCCAGATTGGGAGGATACAGTTGTGACAATGACCATTGACCTATCGCCTGTTTACGATCTGGAGCCGCGCGCGTTCATGACCACACCCGAAGTTCAGGGGCTTGAGATTGATCGCTCCGACCTCCGACATACGCGTATCATCACCTTGCCGGAACGGGACCTTGATGACGGGGAAGTCCGTTTTCGCCTGGACTCGTTTTCGTTCACGTCAAACAATATCAGCTATGCGCTGTACGGGGATCGGCTGAAATACTGGAATTTCTTCCCATCCGGATCACATGGGTGGGGCCGTTTGCCGGTCTGGGCGTTTGCCAGTGTTGAAGACAGCATGCACCCGGAGTTTGAACCTGGAGAGCGGTTTTATGGCTACTTTCCGATGTGCGGCATGCACACGCTGAAGCCGGGCGCGGTAAGCGATGGAGGTTTTGTCGACGGCGCACCGCATCGCGAAAACCTGCCGGACTTCTACAATCATTATACGCGAGTTTCTGCCGACCCCAGCTATCGCGCTGATTTCGAGAACCAGCAATTATTGTTTCGGCCACTTTTCCTGACTGCGTTTCTGATCGACGACCAGCTGGGTGAGCTGAACTTTCACGGCGCAGATCAGATCATCCTGACGAGTGCGTCCAGCAAGACTGCAATGGCACTTGCCTGGCTCCTCAGACAACGCAATGTCAAAGTTGTTGGCGTGACGTCACGCAGCGGACGCGCTTTTGCCAAGAACAGCCAGAACTATGACGACGTCATTCTGTATGACGAAGTCGCCGACACGCTGAAAACCAAATCGTCCGTCCTTCTGGATTTCACCGGTGCTCTCGACAAGGTTACGCAGATCCATCAATTGCTCGGCACCCATCTTAAGGCCAGCTATTGCATTGGATGCACTCACTGGGATCAGGCAGCGCCCTTCCCTGATGTCTCAGCCATTCCGGGCCCGGAGCCGCAATTCTTTGTCGCCACCCGTCAGGGCCGCAAACGCATTGAAGAATGGGGTATGCGCGAACTGCAACGCCAAATCACCGCGCGCCTTCTGGAATTCTACGGTCCGGCTTCTGGTTGGATTAAAGCCGCTCGCGCTATTGGCGCGGATGCCGTTCAGGAATGCTATGATATGGTTCTGGCCAGCAAGACCCTGCCCAGCGAAGGCTATATTCTGAGTTTCGACTACTAGTCGCTAGTCGGCCGCTGCCACCTTGAATTCAGTCCGGCGGTTGCGGGCATAGGCTTCTGCCGTATCACCATCCATGACGGGCATGGTATCGCCATAACCTTTGGCGTTGAGACGCTCGGCCTCAACACCGAGGTTGATCAGATAATTTCGCACTGAAACAGCACGTTGCTCTGACAGAATGAGATTGTTCGCATCTGACCCACGCGCATCCGTATGGCCACCAACCTCAACTGTATAACCGCTTGAATTCGTACAGAGAATGGCAATGCCTGTCAGTGCATCGAGCAATCGCGTGGAGCGTTCGCTCAGCGCAGAACTACCCGTCTCAAATTCAATATTGCGGCCCTCCATAGTGGAATTGAAGGTCGCCTGACACGCGCTAACCGTGAGGGTCTCCTCTTCGGATTGCGACAATTGAACCAGAGCCTCGACTGCTGAAGCACCCTCGCCGTCCACGCTGATACCATTGATGAGCTGCACAATCTGACTGTTCGCAAGGCTGTTGCCATCAATCGCTTCACTTGCGAACGTGAAGGCCTCGTCCGCCGCCGATTGATTTGGCGCCGTGCCGCTGACGGTTGCCACCGGTCCACGGACAGTCAGGTTCAACCAGTCAAACCCTATGCTTTGAACCGCGGCCTCAATATCTGTCGCCCAAACCGGACTTCCGGTCTGCACAAGGATATCGTTCCGGATACTCGCGATCTCCAGATTACCGGTGTCGGATCGTCGTATGACACGGCGGGCAACTTCAAACGCATCGGTTTTTGAGGTGTTGCTCGGCGCAACGCCCGCGACATGGACATCCAGACCATCGACCACCAGGCTGACCCATGGAAAACCAAGAGCACCGATAGAACGCTCGGCATCCGGCAGCCAGGGGCTTGGCATGCTGACCATTGGCACGACCTCACCTGCGGGCACAGACACTCGCAACGGCACCAGTTTGCCACCCTTATAGTCCATGCCGTCCGGAATGGGCTCACAACTGAATGCGACGACAGATCCAGAGCTGGCAGCTGGGCGCGGCTTTGACTGGCCAAAATACCCCCCAAGACCAAGCATTCCGGCGATCACAACACCCGTACCGATCCAGAACCATTTGCCTTGATCGCCGCCATTTCCGGCTTTCTGAACGTCCGACATGATGATCTCCCTGCCTTCGCCCAGACGTCAAACCCGTCGTCTGTCAGCCCCAAGTATGAAAAGTTCTCAGGAAAACCTGCAAATGGCAAGAAGGTCACAACGGCTCAGACGGTCAGATGCCCGATGCGAAGCTATTGATATGGTTCAGAAGGATCGGCACCGCTTTAGGCGGCATGTCATGTCCCCAGTCTGGGATTTCGACATACTGCGCGCCCGGAATCCGAGACGCCACATCCTGTCCATTTGCTGGCAGGATCAGCGTATCGGCTGACCCGTGCAACACCATTGTCGGGGTCTGAATTGCACTCAGCCGTTCATGCCAGGGCGCTGTTGCCACAATCGCAGCATATTGGCGGGCAATGCCTGCTGGCCGATAGGCACGATCAAACTCCCGTCGCGCCGATTCGGCGATTTCTGCATCGGTGGCGCGCAGGCTTTCAGCAGAGCCTATAACCTTGCTTGATTTGACAGCCCGCTCAGCGATCAGGTCCCGCGTCGGCTGCGCAGGACGGTCCGTCAGAACGGCCTGGGCTTCAGGCGTCGACATTTCGATTGCCGGATTGCGGGCAGTAGTCATGGTCGGGATCAGCGCCTTGACGACTTCCGGATGGTTCAATGCAAGCAGCTGAGCGATCATGCCGCCCATGCTAGTGCCCATCACGATAGCCGGTGCCGCATTCAGCTCTTTCAGCAGTGCCGCGACGTCTGCCGCCATATCAGTCAACAGATATGGCGCGTGATCTGTCGCTGTACCATCGGCCAGACCTGCAATAATTTTCCGCAAATCCGGAATGCCTGCATCGTCGAACTGCTGAGACAAGCCGATGTCGCGATTGTCGAACACAATCACCTTGTGACCTTCGTCTACCAGCCCTTCAATAAGAGACTGCGGCCACGACGTCATTGCGCGCGAAAAGCCGCTGATCAGCAAAAACGGCGTGCCGGTTTTCGGACCAAATTCATCATATTCGATCCCTGTCCCATTAACGACGGTGTGTGGCATCAGGCATTTCCTCTTTTTGTTATTTTGAACAGGCTTACACCCAGCCCGCTCTGCTCGCAAAGCAGGAGGGCGGGATTTTTTGAACCTGTTTTCAGTTGGTTTTGACGCTCAACTCATCTTGAGGACGAGTTTTGCCATATAGTCGCGCTTGCCGAGAGGAACGCCCTTCATACGAAAGATATCGTAGGTCGTGGTGGCGTGAAAATGGAAGTTCGGGATTGAGAATGACAGAAGGAAATTTTCGGCCGTGAAAGGCAATTCGCGTTCGCCAAGCTTGAACACAACATCCTTACCGTAAAGACCGTTGACCTCGTCTTCCGAGAAGGCGTTCAGCCCTTCAAGTGTCTCAGCAATGAAGGCTTCCAGGCTGTCATAATCTGTCTTTTCCATCGGCGCAGGGATAGATGCATGCCCTGATTGCGCGGACTGGATTGCGACAAGAGAATGATGGCGAACTGAGTTGATTTGAAAATGGAGCGGCAACATGTCTCCGCACAGGCGCTCTTCGGTCGCGCTTTCGAGGTCCAGTGCATGCTCCTGGTAGTAGTCGCGCCCCTTTTTGAGAATACCGGCCACAGCTTCAGTCGTGCGGATAAACCCGGCAACGGTCGCGTCGTATAGTGATATGGACATCAAATCCCTCCTCATAACTTCTGCTTATTTGGGCACAAAGCGCATCAGCGTAAACATGATGATTTGAGGCGCCGGAAACGTGTCACTGTTTCTGCTGCCCGGCCCGCCTGACCACAAATATCAGCCCTGTTTCGCGGCGAGCTCTTCCTCGTAAGTCGGATAAGAGTTTTTCATCACGGCATGGTTCAAAAGCGTTTCGGCAATCTGTGTTGTACCCGTCTTGTCGAAAATTTTCGAACGCGTCCAATAGCTCTCAGTCCGTTTACTGCCCGACATGGCCACGATTTCACGGCGAATGAGATATTCCTCACCTACAAACAACGGACCATTGATGTAGCGAACCTCAAGGTCCGCAAACAATCCAATCGCCGGGCGTTTGATCGGAAACTTCGCGTCATGGACAGTGTATTCGGCCAGAACGCTCATCATCTCGGTCGGAATGATCGCGCGGCCCCACGGGGAGGCCGAATCCTCTGAATATATTGGTGAATTCTCGGTGATCGCCGACAGTTTCTGATTTAGCGAGAACGGGTAAAGCTTACCCATGTGCTGATCCGGGGCCATGGTCGCCATCTCATCGACGGCGCCCTTCATGCCAACATGCATATCTTCCAGAATGATGAAGTGATCGAGCGGACGCAGCGTCTCAAGGCGTTCTTCCAACAGGGTTTTGCCGTCACCCAGCGTGGCACTGGCCTCCAGAACTTGTGTCCCATCGGCTTTTTCGGCCCAACAGCGAAGACGTGTCTGGTTTTCGCTCGTCGGCAATTCCACGAAGGCTTTGGTCTCTTCGCCCTCAACAACCATGTTTTTGAAATGTGAGGAGATACAGCCCTTCTCAAACCAGTCTTTGCCCCAGATTTTCACGAGAAGAGGGTCAAAGAGCGAAAAATGCGTCGGCCCTTCAATCGGTCCGGCCTTGAAGCCGAGTTTTTCGGCCATGGAATCATCATGGATAGAGCCCGCACCTGAGCCATCATAGCTTTGCTCTTCAAGCATTTGTTTCGGCGCCCGAAGCGGCCCGCAAATTACGTTTCCATCTTCGGTGATTGGCGTATCAAACATCCCCGGTCCTTCTCTTTTTTCAGTTACCCATCATGTCTTAGACAAGCTCAGTAGAGCCGTCTATGACCAAGTGCCCGGTTACCCGGCGGCAACCAACTCGGTTTCCCTGCGTTGGCTTTATATGATCTCCAGAGTTTCTGACTTTTTCGAATTTATCGGTCGTGCCGGCCTGCTCGCTCGCGCGATTGTCTATGGGCTCGTTTCTTCACTATTGCTGGCATCGGCGATCGCGCCTGGCACTCAGGATGACGGCTATTCGCCGGGCGACACGTTTCAACGCCTGGAAACCGAGACTGGCGGTCAGATCGTACTCATCATGATTTGTGCTGGCTTGATTCAGTATGCCCTCTGGCGCGTGATGCAGTGCGTGTTTGATACGTCAGACGAAGGAAATGATGCATCAGGAATCCTCGCGCGAATTGGTATGCTTATGTCGGGCATCAGCTATATGGCCGTTGGCATTGCTGCTGGTCTCGTGCTTCTCGGCAGCAATTCTGGGGACGGCGGCGGCACGACAGAGACTGCAGCACAGTTCCTACTGGATCAGTCTTTTGGCCGGTTTCTTGTGCTCGCCCTGGGCGCTAGCGTGCTCGTTATTGGCGGCATACAGACTTGGCGTGGCTTCTCCAGAAAGTGGGCAGATTCGCTCTACACCCCTGAAGACAATGCCTGGATCTGTCGTGCAATTTCCTTCGCGATTTCAGGCCGGGGTCTTTTGATTCTCCTCATCGGCGCATTCATTCTGTGGGCCGGCATTGAAGGCCAGGCAGAAGAGGCGCGCGGCATGTCCTCGACACTCGGATGGCTTCGTCAGCAACCCTTCGGTCTATGGCTTTATGTGTCGAGTGCGCTCGCGATTGCCGGCTATGGTGTCTATTCACTCTACCAGACAGTCTATCTGAAAATCGATTTCGAGCTGAGTGATCTTCCACGCTTTGCACGAAAGACATTGGCCTGATGTCGCCACCGCGTTCTGATCTTACAAGCGTAACGCCAACCAGTGTTGGCTTGAAGCCTGCCGACACAGAGCAGTCCGGCATCAGACGGAGAAAGCGCGGCAAAGGTTGGCAATTCCTGAACAGCTCAGGGACGACCGTCCCGCCCAGAGTTGCGGATCGGTGCAGATCTCTGGCTATTCCGCCTGCATGGCAGGATGTCTGGATCGCGACTTCGGCAAAAGCGCACATTCAGGCCTTCGGCCAGGATGAAGCTGGCCGAAGGCAATATATCTATCACCCGGATTGGCAACATGCCCGCGAAACCGCGAAGTTTGACTCTCTGCTTGATTTTGCACGTGCCCTTCCCCGTATTCGCAAGCAAGTCCGGGAGTGTCTCACGTCATCCGAGTGCGAGCAGTCCCTTGCAATCTGCACAGTGGTCGGGCTGCTCGACGAAGGCAGTCTCCGCATCGGTTCCCGGCGGTATTTCGAACGCGCTGGAACTGTCGGCGCGACCACGCTGAGCCGTGAACACATCAAACTCTCCAGTGATCACCTGGAACTCGATTTCCCTGCAAAAGGCGGCAAACAAAGGCATGTCGAGATTGATGATTCAGATCTGATTGAGGCTGTCCAGCATTTCCTGTCTGACAATCCATCAGCCGCTGCCCCGCTCATTCAGGTCTCTGCTGGTCAGGTGAATGACTTCCTGCAAGATGTCGCAGGCCATCGCTATACCGCTAAACACTTCCGCACCTGGAATGGAAGTGTTGCCGCGAGCGAAGCGATCTTCCGGTCTGACGGAGGAACGAGCATAAAAGCTGCTGCAGACTGTCTTGGGAACACACCTGCAATCTCGCGCAAATCCTATATTCATCCGACAATTCTGGACCATGTCAGCGCGCCGCCCGATCCGTTTCCAGCAGGTGGCCCGACGCGTCTGCGCGCCGCTGAACGACGCTGCTTTGGACTGATCAGTGCTTAATCTGAGGACGGGTAGACACAGCCCGCCAGTCCGTCACGTCGCACGACGCCCATGCGTTGCTGGATCGTGCCAGCCCGGCCAGCCACATAGTTTCCAGGCGGATCGACACGCCATTTGTTCGGACTTGGAAGTACGGACGCCAACAAGGCCGCCTCATAAGAACTGAGATCCGATGCTGACTTCCCGAACCGGTTTTGCGCAGCAGCTTCCGCGCCGTATATCCCGTCGCCCCATTCAGCGACGTTCAGATAGACTTCCATAATCCGGCGCTTGCCCCAGCTTTGCTCGATCACGAATGCCATCCAGGCTTCACCAGCCTTGCGCGCGAAGCTTCCGCCATTCCAGAAGAACGCGTTCTTTGCCGTTTGCTGGGTTATCGTTGACGCGCCGCGCAAACGGCCTCCGGCCTGCTTTTCCGCAATCGCTGACCTGATGGCCTCAACATCAAAGCCGTCATGCTGGCAGAACTTCGAATCTTCAGCGGCAATCACCGCATAGACGAGGTTTGGAGAGATCTCGTCCAGCGCAACGCCGTCCTTCTTCAGTGCCGTTCCGGTCAACAGTGTACCGACCATATTCGGCGTTATTCCGGGTTGGACAAACGCCATCAGGAAGGCGCTCACATGGACCAGAAGCACAGCGGATAGCCCTGCCACAGCTGTCCATTTCGCGACGCTTTTTATTCTCCCGAACACAGAATTCTCGCGTGTTTCAGACACATCCTCTTCAGATGAGGCAGGCGTTTCAAACGCGGTGTTGTTGATGATCTCTGGCGAGGTCATGGTTTGGCATTTCCGTTTACATTGGCGCTGGATTTGCGCAATGACGCTGTCTGATGGCGGAAATATGACGTGCACCCACGCAAGAAGTTCCGGTCCGCGCGAAAACCTTCACCGACTGGTGCGCAGCATCTCTGCCCACCTCAAACCAGAAAACACAAAGACCGGTTCGATCATTCGAACCGGTCTTCTCTTTCTAGAAAGCAATTTTCCGAAACTATCCGACCAAACCGGCCTTTTGGGCTTCACCATAAGCAAACTTCGCGAGAAGCGGCACGCGCTCTTCCATGGTTGCAGCATTCGCATTCGAAGCCGTTCCGTCACGGACCCGGCCCACAATGCCCTGCACGATTCCCGCCAGGCGGAAGCCGTTATAGGCGAAATAATAGTGCACATCCGGCATGCCAGCGAGCCCGCGATGTTCGCAATACATGTCGATATACTCTTCCATGGTCGGAATGCCGTAAGCATTGAGATCAGGAATAGTCACCAGCGCACCGCGCGCATCAGAACTCGGCATCACCCAGTTCATCAGGTGGTAGGTGAAGTCAGCGAGTGGATCACCGAGCGTCGAGAGCTCCCAGTCCAGTACTGCAATCACCTTTGGCTCTGTCGGGTGCAGAATCATATTGTCCAGGCGATAGTCACCATGCACAATCGTGGTTGTTTCGCCTGCCGGAATATTCTTTGGCAGCCACTCGATCAGCGCATCCATTTCCGGTATTTTGGTCGTCTCAGACGCGACATATTGCTTGGTCCAGCGATGGATCTGACGCGCGACGTAATCGCCTTCCTTGCCATACCCTTCGAGGCCCGCAGCTTTCCAATCCACATTGTGGAGGTCTGCAAACGTCTTGACCTTGGCCTCATAAATCTTGCGACGCATCGCGGGCTCGTAATCAGGCAGAGTGCCATCCCAGAGAATCCGACCTTCAACATGGTCCATCACATAGAACATGGTGCCGACAACGCTATCGTCTTCGCAGAGTGCGTAAGGCCGCGCGACAGGAAAACCCAGCGGATGAAGTGCCGCGATCACGCGGAACTCGCGATCAACCGCGTGCGCCGACGGCAGCAGCTTTCCGGGTGGCTTACGTCGCATGACATAGGCTTTTTTGGGCGTAATCAGCTTGAAGGTCGGATTGGATTGCCCGCCTTTGAACTGACGAACATCCATTGGTCCTTCAAACCCATCCACATTTTCGGTCATCCACTGAAAGAGATTGTCTTCATTGAACTTGTGGGTATCTGCGACTTCTTTCGTGCCGCTGAACATCTCTTGTGCGGACGCGCCGTGAACGGACATGTTTGAGTCTCCCCTGACTTCGCAATAGCTGACTAATTTTTTGCGACATTAGCGATAACGACATTGAAGGCAATGGCAGACCGTGCGGAGAGTGAAATCACACGTGTTTGGATCGGATTTCAAATAGTCTCGAACAGGTTTGTTAACTTCACTCCGCTAACTTGCCTCAATTGAGGGCGAGACGTGGGCAACCAGTCTCAACAGGGAAAACATTCGCCAAATGAGCGCTGTGAAAAAAGGATCAGTGAGTTGCACGGATCAGGCCGAAAACCTGACTGTCGAAGAGTCTCGTGCTCTGATTCTCAGCCTTAAATCAGAGCTTGAACGCTCCCGGGAGAAAGAGCAGGAACTGATCAAGCTGAAGGTTGCTCTGTTCAGTCGCGCTAATCACGAATTTCGGACCCCTCTGACCATTATCGACGGGATCGCCTCACGCATGGCGCGTCAGTCAGCCGATCTGCGGCCAATAGATATCGAAGGTCGCTGCGAGACCATTCGTCATTCGGTAAAAGAACTTCTTCTTCTGACCGAAGTCCTGATGAGACAAATGTCTGACAGTCTTTATCCGGTGGAGATTGATGCCAAAGAGCAGGTCGTCAGGAAAAAGGCCTGACAGGCTTATTTCTGAATGCGCCAGCCAATATCGGACCGATAGAACCCCTCTGGCCAGTCAATCGCATCGACACCTGCATAAGCATTTGCCAGCGCCTGCCCCAGTGTATCGCCAGTGCCGGTGACATTGATCACTCGTCCACCTGAGGCCTGAAGCTCTCCTGCATCCCCAATGCGTGTACCCGCATGGAACACCTTCACGCCTGACTTCGCGTTCGCAGTTTCAACCCCTGAAATCACAGATCCTTTTACGTAATCACCGGGATAGCCTTTTGTCGCCATTACGACAGTTGCCGACGGCTTGAACCCACCTTCCGGATAGAGCCTCGCAAAGTCAGATTCCGAATAGCCTCCGGTCGCGCTTGCGAGAAGCAAGGGAACAATATCGCCCTCAAGGCCGGTCATCAGCACCTGGCATTCCGGGTCACCAAAACGGCAGTTATACTCAACCACTTTCGGGCCATCTTCAGTCAGCATCAGCCCCACATAAAGAACCCCCTGAAACGGACAACCATCGGCTTTCATTCCCTGCAGCGTCGGCTGGATCACCGTCTGCACCACGGTTTCCATGAGGTCAGGTGTCACGATGGGCGCCGGCGCATAGGCGCCCATGCCTCCGGTATTCGGTCCCTCATCGCCATCAAAGGCCCGCTTGTGATCCTGAGCCGCGGGCAGAACCGCAAAGTTTTCACCATCGGTCAGGACGAAAACACTGGCCTCTTCGCCGTGCATGAACTCTTCGATCACGAGTTCAGTCGACGCTGATCCGAATTGCCCGCCCAGCATGCTTGCAGCAGCCACATCCGCTTCCATTCGGGTTTTCGCGATCACAACACCCTTGCCTGCCGCCAGACCATCAGCCTTCAATACGAAGGGCGGTTTCAGCGTGTCGAGAAACGCTTTAGCGTCAGCAACCGTCGTCACGCGCTTATAAGCAGCCGTAGGTACGTGACAGCGCGCCATCAAATCTTTGGAAAAACCCTTGGACGCCTCAATCTGAGCCGCAGCCGCGCTAGGACCAAAAACGTCAAAACCGATTTCGCGAATGCGGTCCGCAAGTCCTTCCGCGAGAGGCTGTTCGGGCCCGATGACGATCAGGTCGGGCTCAAGCTGCTCAACGAGTTTCACCATGCTGGAAATATCATCGGCCTTCACGTCAAAACATGGACCAACTTCATTCAAGCCAGGGCTACCGGGCGCAGACCAGACCGTGTCCACCAAAGGGGACTGATTGATTTTCCAGGCCAGGGCGTGTTCGCGGCCGCCGGAACCGACAATAAGGATGTTCATGCGCTCCACATGAAAAACAGTTCGGCGCTCGTCAAGAATTTTGCGGCAAACCACCCAAAAGACTTTGTTGCGCCTGCCCGCCTGAAGCATGATACAATTAATCGACTTACAGCGCATTCGAGAAGGTGTGATATGAAATCCTTAAGTCTAATGTCAGCTGGTCTGCTGCTTTCTCTCGCCGCTTGTGGTCCGTCAGACCCACCAGTTGCGCCTCCCGAAACTGAAAGCGAGACAGCGGCTGAGCTGGATACAGCCCTGCATGATGACATCGAGAATGGTAGAGCGATCGTTGTCGAAAACTGCACGTCTTGTCATGCTGTCGGCCCGGATGGAGAAAGCCCACGGACGGATGCACCGCCGCTTCGATACGCTCTTTCAGGTCTGAGCGCCGAGGCGCTTTCAGACAACTTCCGCGAAGGTATTCACGTTGGCGCCGTGGATATGCCAGACTTTGATTTCGGCCCGAGAGGCACGGCCTCTGTAGTCGCCTATATTCAGTCCATTCAGGAAGCCCCTCCTGCAGAAACAGAATAGAAATTTCTGAAAAATTTGGACCCATCTCCAATTCGGGGCGTTGGTGCAGTAGCGCCAGTTATCTGACGCAACGACTGAAACAAATGGAGATAAAACATGTCACATGCCGAGCTAAAAACAAACGAAGCTCGTCAGGCTAGCCGCTCTCCGGGAATGTATGCCGTACTTGGTATTTCTACTCTTCTCGCCGTGGTGATCCTTGGCGCAATGGTGGCCTTTGTTGCCGGCGGTTCGGCAGGCTAGCCGTTCTCAGTGCTCTGAAGCCGCCCTATTCGGCGACCGAATTAAACACTGATCTGTCTGAAAATGCGGGCAAATGCCTCACGATGATTGCCCAGCTGCTAACCGTTCAGACAAACACACCCGAGCGGCGGACAATTCTGCCGCCGGTGCCGAGCTTGAAGCGCGCGATACCTGCGCCGGGGCCTGTATTGACGCCGCCAAGGTCCAGCTCACGAATGCCGAGCGCCTTGAGTTCAAGCATACACCGCCACAAGATCAGATTGTGAGCGCCCGCCTTACGCCCTTCCTCGGAGCTCCAGCCGATGTGATAGGTCGCCATAGCGCCATGAAGCAGAAACATCATCGCCGCAACACCTTCGCGCCCTTGGTCTGCTCGCCAGATGCGAATTCCGGCCTTCTTGTCAGCGCCTTTAGCTGCCAGTTTCTGCCCCTGCCAAGCGACTGTCAGCTTTGGCGGTAGACCGCGATAGCCTTTTTCTTGTCTTTGTTTCGCTTCTTCCTCGAGCAGCCAGTCATATTGGCCAGCTTTTTGACCAGAAGCGGTGAAGCTCAACTCCGACTTTTCAGCCGCGACCAGTCTGTTTCGCCACTTTCCATCAAGCGCTTTTCTCAGCTCGTCCTCCGACTGGGTGAGATCGAGCCTCACCGTCGCGTCTCCTGTCATCACGCGGTTGAAGCTTCGCGGCGAAAACTCGTCATCCAGCGTAATGGCAACCAGGCGAGGCCATCTCAACTTTATTGCCCGACGAATTGCTTTCAGCGCCAGTGTCTTTTCATCGACAGAGAGGTCCGTTAGCCAGATCGGTCCATAACTCGCTAGTGCTAAAGTCCCCACCATGGCGAAGGGTCGAAGTACAAACTGAACAAGCGCACACGGCTTCCCAGCAGGGTCGGATACCGACATTCGCAACACCTTTGCGCCGTGCTGACGCATAACTTCGCCATAGGCCCAATCCTGCTGATAAGCAGCCGGGACCTGCGCCAGTCTGGCATCCCAGTTCTGACGCGAAAGCTTATCGATTTCAGCTGTGAAGTGTCGGCTCATGAAAGGAAGAATTAATCAGAGCCGGTTAGTTTTTTACTAAACTCTCATGTCCCCGATTGCTGGTCTCTTGTTCCATGGCAAAATCCAAGCTGCAGACAATATCAGGACATCGCCTGCCCACGCCGCGCGTCACACTGACTGCGGTGGGGCTGGCCGTGGCGTGGATTGGCCTGCCCATTCTTTTGATTGGCGGCCTTTTGGACCTCTTCATGCAGCTCGCCTTTGGAATCTGCACGGGCCTGTGGTGTCTGGCACCTTAGCGGCGGCGCGTGATTTCCTTAATGCGGCTATCAAGAGAGAAAGAAAACGCCAGAGAAATCACGAGCGGTACCCAGATCGGCAACTCGCCGAGCCCCGGCGCATTCATCGCTTCCGCGATGTGATCGTCGACAAGCCACCAGAAGAGAAACAGAAACATATCGCCATCCTTTGTTTATCGAATAACAATAATGTCGAACCGCATCCAGTGCAAGCCGTACAGAATTCAACCAGTCTCAGACATTGCATTTTCTGCACAGGTGAGCACGTCTTCGGGTCGTCCAGTCTCGCCCAATTCATCTGAAAACGCGTCGTTCTGAACGAACTCGCCAGCTGCAGGAAGCGCATCGGTCAGCGCCAGAGCAATCACGCGCGCAACCCCGCAAGCGCCGGTTTCCTTGAAATGCGTATTGTCTTCAATGCCATTGGGATAGCGTTCAAGGTGTCCCGGAAGCTGATCAGCCAGCTCTTCGGGCGTCATCCAGAAGAAATCTTCGCGGGTTTCGTCGATACCGAGCGTTTCGAAATATGCGAGTGAGAGCTGGGCGAGATCGATATATGCGGCGTCGGATTCCTCTGCGGCGAGTTCCGCATTCAGCCGATACAGCCCATGCGTTTCAACCATTGCCGGCCCTTCCCAGAGCCGCCGCGCAGCAGAAGAGAGAATCAGCGGAACGCCGCCAGCTTCAGACACATCATCGGCAAAGCGCACCAGATTATCGCGATAAGCCCCATCGGCAGCGGCGTAGCGCTCCGGAGCATCATCGCGACTGTCATTGTGCCCGAAGGAAATCAGCACAAGATCGCCAGGGCTGACGGTTTCCATCAGCGCAGCCCACTTGCCTTCATCGATATAGCTTTTGGTAGATCGGCCATTCACCGCGCGATTATCAATCGTCACCTCATCGGAGAGATAAAACCCCAGCACCTGCCCCCAGCCGATTTGCGGGGCGCGCTCGGGCGGATAATCCGCCGCCGTTGAGTCTCCTGCGATGATGATTTTACCCGAAAGGCCCGCGGGCTCGGCCTGGCTCGTCGCGGTGCTGGCACAGGCGGTGATCCCGGCCAGCAGGGGCAGAGCCAGAAACAGTGATGCGCGCATGGTGTCCTCCTTATATCTGGAGGGCAGTCTGCAGCGCATGACACCGGTGTCAAGTTATGGAAGATAAAGTGAGTTTGTATGCCTCACGCCGCGTGGCGGCTCCGGCGGGGCGGGCTGACCGCCCGACATCCGGTCGGATGTTGTTGAGTGCCCAACACAGGAAAGGGTGATGTGCACCCCACAAGCGACCGCGCAGGCGCAGCGTGCCCGAAGCCGAAGGCGACGGGATAGCACGCGAGCAATCATAATAAACTTCTTATCCGCGGAGGCGGTTTCGGATCGAGACAACTCAGATCCGGGAGGCCTGCATAAGGGTCAGGTCTGACGCCAAGGCCGATCTCCTCAAGCCTGGATGAGGCGAGGTAATGAATAAGGGTCAAATCGCGCTTCTGCTCGGGGTCGGCGGAGTCATAATGTTCCGCGGGTGGAACCCAGTTGGCGAGCGGCTCGAAATAGAGGGGGTGTTTGAGCGGGGTGTTGGAGAAAGGTTCCGAAGCCCCTCCCACTTGTGGGGAGGGGTTGGGGTGGGGGGAAGAGGTTTCAAATAACCCCCTCTCCCCAGCTCGGGAGAATTGCATCTCATGCAATTCTTCCTTCCCTCGCTGTCCCTCTCCCACGAGGGGAGAGGGAGGCGCTGTGGCCATGACCGCCCTGGTCGCCAGAGACATCGCGAATTTGTCCGCATTGGCCAGCACATAGTGCATGCGTTTGAGGCGGGCAAAGAGATGGCCGGCATCGACCAGCTTGAGCGGGTCCGTCCGGAGGCCGGGAAGGCTCCGACGCCGGTGACGACGCCGCCGGTTTTCGATCACCGGGGTGAGGACTTTGAAGCTGTTCAGGCTCGGCAGCTCGCGCAGAAGCTCGCGGCGCTCGGCCTCCTGACGGTGGACCAGGGTCAGGCCACGCGGGGTCGCTTTCGCCCGGCGCTGTGGCGGCTCGGAGGCGCGCCCCAGCCCGATCAGTTCAGCGGCCAGAAAAAGGATGAAACAGCGCAGGTGATATTCCAGCCGCAGCACATGGGTCATCATGTGCTCCATGCGGCCGAAGAGCAGACCCGGACGGTGATGATGGGGAATGGCTTCGCGCTCGCGGTCCGCCGCGCCGGACAGGCTCGTCAGATAGCTGCGCAGACGCTGCGCCACGTAGAGGGGCTCAGTCGAGAGCGGTGTGCAGGTGTCATCCTCGTCCATCATGGGGAAAAGTATGGGGTGGTTTAGGAGGGGTGGGATGAGTTTTGGGTTTTCTCAGTTTGCTTGGGTGTGTTTATTTTTTTGCTCGGGCGTGTCGCTTCGCTCGCCCTGCGCCTTCGCCTTGCTCGTGACGCCGCGAACCAAGTTCAGGGTGCTCAACACAAGCGACCGCGCAGGCGCAGCCGGGTCGAGCCGGAGGCGAACCACATAGGCGAGCAAATGATGAGAAAACCCCACCTCTCCCCTGCCCCTCTACCCCAAGGGCGGAGAGGGGTTCCAGAAAGAACAGCGCAAAGCGACCGTTTGAATGAACACGCGGAATGTAGGACGGTTAACCAGTATGATTTACCAAGTGCCTTTTGGCCAATTCACAGACTTAAACTCAGCTAACCTCGCATTTCCGTAAGTGGAATCAACGTATCGAGCCCAATGAATTAGTCCCAACACATGTGCATGGACAGTGGTGATGCTGGAATTTCGTGCTTTGGCATGTGCGGAGGGACCAGACGGTTTCATCAAGTAATAAAGATGCATTCTGAGATTGTTTTTGAACTCGCTTGTCAGCCGCGGCCTTTCTGTGTCGACCAAGAGGCCTAAGACAATCTTTCGGTCGCCTGGCTTTCGAATGACGCTCTTTCGCGGATTAGGGTCAAAGCCGTGAGCTCTCAATATTCTGAAAACTTGCCGTCTTATCTGAATGAGGGTGTCAAGTCCGCAATCGTCATCAGAAGATATCGCAATATCGTCTGCATACCTTGTGAACCTCAAATCATATTCAGCACAGCAGGATGCAATTTCGTGATCAACTTTGCGCATAGCAAGGTTAGCCAACATCGGGCTAGAAGGCGCACCTTGAGGAAGCCGCCCAATGCGATTGCTTTGGTAGTCTTCAATCTTCCGTTCTTTACTGACAAGTGAAGCAGAATCAGTAGACGGAATCGTACAAATTCTAGCGAGTTCAAAAGCCAGTAACTTCTGGAAGCCGATTCCATAGAAAATATCGTAAACTTCGTGCTCAGAAACTGAGTGGAAAAAATCTTTGATATCGACCTTCAGCAGCCACTTGGTGTTACGGTGTTCCGCTGCAGCCGCATACGGGCTACTTCCCGGATGAAACGCGAAGCTATGCTCGCTTGGATGGACATGAGATATGATATTTTCGACAAGCCATCTTTGAACGAGCCTAAGCTCGTTACAAGGAACATTGATTTCTCTAAAGCCGCGGCTCGGCGAATTCTTTTTTAGATAAAAGGTAGTGTAAGTGTACGGAAATTTTCTTCCGATCACCAATCGAAGAAATTTAAAGTCCGCCCCAACAATCTGACAAAAATGTCTGAGGGTGAAGATTGGATAGATACTGTCGCTTGTACTTCGAATACGAAGCAGTACCCTGACCAATCTGCTGAATAGCGGCTGAGCAACTGCAAAAGATACTAATTTCGCTTTGTATTGTTGAAGGCTCGGAAAACGCATTTACTTCGTCCCACCTGTGGTGGGTGACTGTTGGAACACAAAGTAAGACTTCGCCGCTCTGTGTTTCAACAGACGCGAAGCGAAATATGTGTGTTCTTCTGGCAGAGAACAGGAAATCCCATTCCCCATGCCCGCGAGGGCCAACCGTGGCAAGTGCCACGAAATGCTAAATCGTATCACCGAGCCCTCAACTGATTTGGAAAGTAATACTCATCGACCGGAAATTCAATGCGCCCATGCACATACTGGAACCTCGATACTCGGCGCAGCTCCCGACGTCCAAGTTCCGTAAGTGAGCATTTTTCAGTCGCCCAGCCGACATCAATTAGCAAACTCAAGATCTCGCGAGTAACCTCAACGGGCATACGGGTAAGAGCTGAAACATCCGACTCGCTGCGACGTCCTGAACGCAACGCGGCCAACACTAGAGCAACTTGCCTTCCACGAGAGCCATGGAACAATCTCAATTCTGACCGAAGCGTCTCCACTTTGAGCATATCAACGCATCGCCTTCGAACTTCGTCTTCCGGAGTTCTGAATTGATCTACTACCGAACCGGAAGCTGATCGCCTGGGGAAAAGCGCATTCCAGTCATCACTTTGCCAATGCAGAATACTTGGCGCGTTGTTCGGCACGCCATGAGAAAAAGCAATCAAAGCCCCGGTGTCCAGAAAACCGAGTGGCAACCTGCTGTGTTTCGCCGGATCGTATCGTTTACAGAGTGAGATCATTGAGGCTCGCTCTGCGCCCCGGAAGCAATTGTTTAATGTCGGAACAGCATGCCGAACTAAAATATCATCGCACCAAGGATGGCTCTCGACCTTCGCCCTTCCGGCAACAGTATAACAATACGCAACAACCGAAAACTTTATCAGGCCATACGACCGCCAGCTTCGGAGGGTCGCGACGCTCGAAAACGAGTCCAGAAGTTCGAATATTCTTTTGCCAGAACCGATGAGGTCTGTGACAAGCACGACCCGCCGAACCTTTTTGGACCTAAGTTGATCCGGGCCGGAGTGCGAAAATACCGTGGAAGCGTGCTTGTTGCAAAATCCTTTAATCAGGTTTGCGATCGGTCCTTCACTACCTACCATTTTGTCTTTGGTGCCGTAAGGAAGCGCAGCTGGTCCCGGACCTTTTGCGCGACCTTGGGCTGAACCCTCAAAAAATGGGCCTCGAGGTGGCTCTCGCTCTGCATAAAGCGAAACTGGTAGGTTCTCTTGATTGTCCTTGAGGAGCCGCTCAAGCAGCTCATTCAGACCCATTTGAAAATCGCTGGCGCTAACCAAAAATAGATTGTCCAACAACAACTTTGCTGTCGGACGATCTACGACTTCAAAGTTATCGAGCCACTTTTCAGCAAATTCTGTTTCTGAGAGCGCCGCCAAAGGTCTATGTGTCCCGCAAAAATATCACCCAATCAAATCCAAGTTCTCCTCGCGGAGTTTCTTAAGTTCATCTCTCAAACGAGCTGCCTCTTCGAATTCCAAATCTGCTGCCGCATCGCGCATCCGTTTTTCGAGGTCCGCGATGACAGCCTGGAGATTGTGGCCTGCACCGCCCTCGATTGCAACTGCGTCTTCCTGCACGCCGCGTTTGGTCTTCCGCGTCTTGCCGCCGCCGAGCTGGGCGCCGGAGCCGCGCTGGTCGTTGGGCACAAAGCCTTCGAGCACATCCTTGATGCCGGAATAGACGGTTTGCGGGGTGATGCCGTGTTCCTCGTTATGAGCCATTTGCTTGTTGCGGCGACGCTCGGTCTCTTCCATGGCGCGGGCCATAGAGTTGGTGACCTTGTCGGCATAGAGGACGACTTTCGCCTCGGAATTCCGGGCGGCGCGGCCAATCGTCTGCACCATGGAGGTCTCGGAGCGGAGGAAGCCTTCCTTGTCTGCATCGAGAATGCCGACAAAGGCGCATTCGGGAATATCGAGGCCTTCGCGCAGCAGGTTGATGCCGATCAGCACGTCGAACACGCCCATGCGGAGATCGCGGATGATCTCGATCCGCTCCACCGTGTCGATGTCGGAGTGCATATAGCGGACCTTCACGCCCTGCTCTGTCATGTACTCCGTCAGGTCCTCAGCCATTTTCTTGGTGAGGGTGGTGACGAGCGAGCGGAAACCGCGTTCCGCCGTTGCCTTCACCTCGGCAATGACGTCGTCGACCTGGTTGGTGGTGCCGGTGGAGACGGGGCGGACCTCGACGGGCGGGTCGATCAGGCCTGTGGGGCGGATGACTTGCTCTGAAAAGACCCCGCCTGTGCGCTCGAGCTCCCAAGGGCCGGGCGTCGCCGAGACGTGCACAGTCGGCGGGCGCATGGCGTCCCATTCCTCGAATTTGAGCGGGCGGTTGTCGAGGCAGCTCGGCAGGCGGAAGCCGTATTCGGCCAGGGTGCGCTTGCGGGAGAAGTCGCCGCGATACATGGCGCTGAGCTGGGGGATGGTCTGGTGGCTCTCATCGGTGAAGACGAGGGCGTTGTCGGGCAGGTATTCGAACAGGGTTGGCGGCGGCTCGCCCGGTTTTCGGCCGGTGAGATAGCGGGAATAGTTCTCAATGCCATTGCAGGAGCCGGTCGCCTGGAGCATTTCGAGGTCGAACTGGGTGCGCTGTTCAATGCGCTGGGCCTCGAGGAGTTTGCCCTGCTCGTTGAAGGCGGCGATGGTTTTCTGCAGCTCGTCCTGAATGCCGGTGATGGCCTGATTGAGGGTCGGGCGCGGGGTGACATAGTGGGAGTTGGCGTAGACCTTGATCTTTTCGAGCTTCTGGATCTTCTTGCCGGTGAGCGGGTCGAATTCGGAGATGTCGTCGATCTCGTCGCCGAAGAAGCTGACCTTCCAGGCGCGGTCCTCATAGTGGGTGGGGAAGATGTCGATGACGTCGCCCTTGACGCGGAAGGTGCCGCGGCCGAAGGCATTGTCGTTGCGCTTGTACTGGAGGGCGACAAGGTCTTTCGTGACATTGCGCGGGTCGATGCGCTGGCCGGTCTCCAGCTTGAAGGTCATGGCGGTGTAGGTCTCGACCGAGCCAATACCGTAAATACAGGAGACCGAGGCGACGATAATGACGTCGTCCCGCTCGAGAAGGGAGCGCGTGGCCGAGTGGCGCATCCGGTCGATGGCCTCGTTAATCGTGCTCTCTTTCTCGATATAGGTGTCCGAGCGCGGGACGTAGGCTTCCGGCTGGTAATAGTCGTAATAGGAGACGAAGAACTCGACGGCGTTGTCGGGGAAGAACTCCTTGAACTCACCATAAAGCTGGGCGGCGAGCGTCTTGTTCGGGGCGAGGATGAGCGCCGGGCGCTGGGTGCGCTCGATGATGTTCGCCATGGTGAAGGTCTTGCCCGATCCCGTGACGCCGAGGAGGACCTGATCATGCTCGTGCTCGTCAGTGATGCCGGTGACGAGCTCCTCAATGGCGGTGGGCTGGTCGCCCGCGGGGGCGTATTTCGAGTGCAGCTTGAAGGTGACGCCGCCCTCGGACTTCTCCCAGTCGCGCTCGGGGCGGTGAGGCGTCCAGTCAGCGGGTTGCAGCACCTCTACGGCGCCGTCCATGATGAATTGCGAAGCGGGGGCTTCTGACATGCCCCGATTGGATGATTTTCCGGCCATTGAGGGAATATGGCCGCACCCGGCGCTGAGTTCCAGTAGAATCCTCCGTCTCTACTGACAGGTTTTGTCAGTAGAGACGGAGCACTTCACACACCTACACGGCTGGCGGGTTCAATTTCGCAAAGCCCTGCTGATTTCGATACGCAAAGTGCGGATATGGGGGAACGAGATCACTGACTTCATTCAGACGCGCCATCTGATCACTTGTTAGCGACCAACCGACGGCGCCGAGATTGTCCAGAAGTTGCTTCTCAGTCCGCGCTCCGATGATGACGGAGGAAACCGTCGGGCGCTGCAACAGCCAGTTCAGAGCAATCTGCGGGATCGACCTGCCCGTTTCGTCTGCGATCACCTGCATTGCGTCTACAATATCATAGAGACGGTCCTCATCCACCGGCGGACCAAAATCTGCAGTATTGTGGAGCCGACTGGTTTCGGGAAGAGGCGTGCCTCGGCGAATCTTTCCTGTCAGTCGTCCCCAACCGAGCGGGCTCCAGATCAGGCCGCCCAGGCCCTCGCATTCAGCCAGTGGCATCAAATCCCACTCATAGTCGCGCCCAATCAGCGAGTAATAAGCTTGATTGGCGACATAGCGCTCCAGGCCGTATCGGTCGGACACAGCAAGCGATTTCATGATTTGCCAGGCCGCAAAATTGGAAACACCCACGTATCGGACTTTACCAGAACGCACGAGTTGATCGAGCGACTTCATGACTTCTTCGACTGGTGTGGACGCATCGAACCCATGCAACTGCAGAACGTCTATATGATCGGTTCCGAGACGTTTGAGGGATGCCTCGGTTCCAGCCGTTAATCTGTGACGCGAAGTTCCATAATCATTCGGTCCGTCGCCCATCGGCAACGCCAGTTTGGTCGACAGAAGGACCTTGTCTCTCCTCCCCTTGATCGCTTCACCAAGAACGGTTTCTGACGCACCGTCCGAATAAACATCTGCGGTGTCGAAGAGATTGACGCCATGGGCGATGCAGATGTCGATAATTCGCCGCGCTTCCGCACCTTCTGACGTTCCCCAATGACTGAATAATGGTCCGCTACCACCAAACGTTCCTGCGCCGAAACTCAGCTCTGATACGCGCAGCCCAGAACGTCCAAGTTGCCTATATTCCATGATCGCTCTCCTAGATTTCTGATGAGATCCAAGAGTAGCTAGTCATCGACAGACATATGAATTAGACGGTATTTTAGAATATAATTTATGAAGTAATTTTATATGTCAAAGCTGATCCGCAATCGCAGTGGCGAAATGGAAGTATTCGTACACGTGGTCGAAATGGGCGGATTTTCGTCAGCAGCAGCCCAGTTGGGAATGACGCAACCAGCTGTCAGCAAGCTGATCACCCGACTGGAAACACGTATAGATACAAGACTTCTGGTACGTTCGACACGACAGGTCAGCCTCACAGCTGAAGGCTGTCTTTTTTATGAGCGCGCGAAAACAATCCTGACAGAAATCGACGAAGCCGAACGCATTACACGATCAGGAGAGACCCCATCGGGTCACATTCGTCTCAATACAAGCGCCGCATTCGCTCACCATATTCTTGAGCCCGCTTTACCGTCTTTCCTTGTCGCATTTCCTGAAATCGAAATTGAAATTGGTTTAACCGACGGTGTCATAGACATTCTGGCCGAACGCACAGATCTCGTGGTCCGCGCGGGACCTCTCAAAGATTCCGGACTTGTTGCGCGGTCACTTGGTGCATCCCGCATGATGCTTGTCGCTTCTCCCAGCTATCTTGCTCAAAACGGAACCCCACAATCCATTTCCGATCTCTCAAATCATTTTCGTGTCGGCTTTGCCTATCCAAGAGAGGTCAGGGGCTGGCAGTTCAACGAGTCTGGCAGAACAGTGGAAGTTTCACTGCGCACACGTGTCCGGGCCAATGATGGCGACGCGATGCGCCGGATGGCCGTAAATGGGCTCGGCATTGCCCGACTGACCGAATTCTCAGTTCGCAACGATATTCAAAACGGATTGCTGAAGCCGATCATGGAGGAAGACATGATCGAAGACCATGAAGCTTTTCACGTCGTTACATCACCAGGAACGGGGCCTATGCCAGCTCGAACACGAGCGCTGATGGACTTCATGGTCTCAAACTGTCGGGTCGATCTTTGATGTATGGTTGATCCATGAGGTGACAGTAGATGTCAGGAGCGGTGTGCGCCCTGCCCTCTTGCGTCCGGCCGGAAACATGGGAAGGTGGGTGAATGATGTATCGGTTTGTGTTTTCCGTATGCGCGCTGGGCGTGATGTCCGGCTGCGAGCTGAGCCCGCCAGTCGGCGGCCCGTGCACTTATGAGGAGTCAGTTGTCTCTGGCGTGGTGACGGGCGAGACGGGCTATAACGTCACCATCAGTGGTGAGACCGGTGAATTCACCGTCTCAAAAGAGTATTTTCCGGAAGATGCCCCGCCTGTAGAGGGCGAGACATATACGTTCAGGCGGTCATTGATCGCCTCCGGCACATGCACGCCGGAAATTTATCATCTGCTTGATGAAACGGGTGACTAGTCCTGCTTCGCCATGGCTTCGATGCCAAGCGCAATTACGGAGAAGTGGAGATTCAGGAAGGCTAACGCTTCGTCCGCTGAATATTTCCGCATGAGAATGATCCGGAGCGAATTGCCATAGCAAAGCGCAACTGTTCCCGCGCATAGGTTTGCCTGTTTCTCTGACAGTCCCGGCTGATTGGTCTTCAGAAGATGCGCAATCAGTTTGACCTGCGGACGAACTTCATCTTCGAACTCAATTTCGTTGATCTGACGCTCTGTAATGCTGTGGATCATCATTTCGCGAGTGAGCGCAGGGTAACGAAGATCTCGTTTGAGGAAGATTTCCGCAAACTTCGACATCAGGTCAGAGAGCGAAATCTTTGTGGCGTCCTGTTCGAGCGCCTCAACCTCGTCGAGTAAAGTGACAGACTGATGGAGGAAAGCTTCGCGAAGCAGGTTACCCTTGCTACCGAAATACTGAATGATCAGCGCTGGCGAGACATCAGCATGTTCAGCGATCTTCCGAACGGTCATCTTCTCAGCGCCGACCGTCTCAATCAGGCCTAAAGCGGTTTCGAAGATTCTGACACGGGTGTCATCGGACTTTCTATCGGGAGACGTGGTTTGATCCATGGCTTCTTATCTAAATAGTTACGCTAAACGCCTTCACAGATGCGTGAAAAACCTAGAACAGATGTATTTGCTTCAAATCTTAATAAATCAAATCAAATGACAGGTCTGCGACAATTTAGCCTACTCAAGACTACAAACAATAACAAAAACGCGTTTAGGGTTAACTGGTCTTACTGTTTTTCATAATATCCACTGCACGAACATTATTATAGTTTGCTATACTACTCAGGGCAGACAAAATTTAACTAATCTCAAGTAGAATTTTATTAATATCTTTCTCTGAAGTTGACCAATTGCAGAGGAATCGGACGCTTCCATCGTGCCAGCGATACGCTTTTAGCCCATTCTCGACCAGCTGATGAAACAGCGTATCTGACATGTGCGCGAACACCTCATTTCCATCTACGCTTTGCGCGAGCGTCACACTCTTCAGCCCGCACAAGAGACCAGCGAGGCGTTGCGCCATGGCATTGGCATGCCTCGCGCGCTCAAGCCAGAACTCCCCGTCGAGGTAAGCCGTCATCTGTGCCCCCAGATAGCGCATCTTGGCAGGCATATGTCCCGCTCGTTTCGCCCGCGCCAGAAGTTCCGGATATCTCTCACGCGCCTGGCCGAACAGGATGATGGCCTCACACCCGAGAGCTCCATTTTTTGTTGCGCCGAATGACAGGATATCAACTCCGGATTTCCAGCTCAATTCCGCAGGTGTGGATCCAGACCCAACCAGCGCATTCGCGAACCGGGCACCATCGAGATGCACATGCAACCCGTGCCCCTTCGCCAATTCTGATAGCGCAGCAATCTCCTGTGCTGTGTAGCGTGTGCCGAATTCAGTGAGGTTGGTGATCGACAGCATTGCCGCCGGTGTTTCGTGTACGAAGTTCGGATTGCGATGTGCGAGTGCCGCCTTGAGGTCTTCCGACCTGATTTTCGCATTTGGCCCGCCCAGTAATTGCAGCTTTGCGCCGCCCGTAAAAAATTCAGGCGCGCCGCGCTCGTCGCGCTCAATATGTGCCTCTTCGTGGCAGATGACCGAGCCGGTCGGCGGGCAAAACACCGACAATGCGAGCGCGTTTGCAGCTGTCCCTGAACTTACGAGAAACATTTCCAGGTCAGTTTCGAATATGTCGCGCAGTCGCTGGCGCGCCAGATCACACCAGTCGTCTGCACCATAGCTTGGCGCCATGCCCTGACTGGCACGCGCCATCGCCTCCAGAATAAGTGGATGAGCGGGTGCCGACGTATCCGATGAGAAATCCATAATTTTGTCTACTCGATAATGTCCACGACATCAGGCGTCTGCCAGACGAGATGCTGCCCGCCATCGACGGCAATCATCTGACCCGTCACGGCATCAGCGTCGATCAGAAAACGAACGGCGCGAACAATTTCGTCAGGATTGGCGCCGCGCTGCGTGAGCGTCGCTTCTATCTGTTTCTGAAAATCGTCTTCAGATTGCCGTTCACCCTGAAGCGTGGGCCCCGGCCCTATTCCATTGACCCGAATATTCGGCGCGAGGGCCTGAGCAAGCGTTTTTGTCGCGCTCCAGAGCGCGGATTTAGACAGGGTATAAGTGAAGAATTTCGGATTCAGCTTCCAGACGCGCTGATCAATCATATTGATGATCAATCCACGCTCGTCCGCATTCAGATGCTGGCTGAGCATTTGAGACAGCTTTACTGGTGCACGCAGATTGACGTTCATATGCATATCCCAGTTTTCGCGGGTATGGCTGGACGCATCATCATCATGAAAGGCAGACGCGTTATTGATGAGTATGCCAATCTTTCCGCCAAGCGCATCGGCCGCGCGCTCTATCAGAGTGTCGAGTTGCAGCTCATCAGACAGATCGGCCTGGATCAGCTCAGCCTGACCGCCAGCAGCCCGAATGTTTCGGGCCGCCTGTTCAGCACCCTCACTTGAAGAGTGATAGTGAATTGCCACGCCATAGCCCTCAGACCCAAGCGCTTCGGCCATGGCTTTACCGAGCCTTTGCCCGGCTCCTGTGATCAAAACGCGGCGTTTGGGACTCAGCTCCAAAGCGCACTCCATCCTTCACCAAGTATGTAGAAATGATGCAGGCCAAACAGATAGGCCGCGTAGGCCAATAGAAGGATGATACCTGTGAACCAGCCCAGTCGACGTCGCATCAGCACCGTCACGAATACGACCAGGAAGGCACCCGCCATAAACCAGTGATCAAATCGTTCGAAGATTGGCGGAAGCGTAAACGGACCGAACAGCGCAACGATGCCGCCAGCGCCAAGAATATTGAACATGTTGGAGCCGACGACATTGCCGAAAACCATGTCCTCATCCTTACGAAAGGCCGCCGCCATGGCAGCGGCGAATTCCGGAAGAGATGTACCGATCGCCAGCAAGGTGAGGCCAACCAGTTCACTTTGCCAGCCCCACAGCTCAGACAGGCCGAGTGCACCGGTAATCGCAAGATGAGACCCAAGCGGCAAACCAACCACGCCAAGCGCGATGAAAAGCGCTGTTTTCACCCAGCCGGGAGGTTCGTCGTCAACCTCATCGGAGACCAACGCATTCGGGTCACCACCTGGTGGCATCAACAGGGATCCGACAATGTAAAGAATCAGCGCGGCGATAAAAATCACGCCAATGAGAGGCGTCAGGCCGAGAACAGGCGTCAGAACCAGCCAGGCGATGGTCGCGAGGGCCGTGAACACTGTGGACCGCAACAATCCCTGACCACGTGTACTGAGCGCAAAGAACAAGGCTGGCGCTCCGAGCACCAGAAGGACATTTGCAATATTTGACCCGACAATATTGCCCATGGCCAGGCCGGGCGCACCCGACAAGGCAGCATCAGTGGCAACAAGCATTTCGGGAGCCGAGGTGCCGAAGCCAACAATCAGCACACTTGCGAGAATTCGGGATACGCCGAGTTTAAGCGCTGCGCCGACAGCACCCCGAACAAGAAAATCTCCCGCGAGGACCAGAAATGCCAGTCCCGCGATGAGTAGAACAAAAAACCAGAGCATCAGGCTCTAGGACTAGTCCAGACGTTTCAGGTCGATGAGATTCAGGATACCAAAAATACCGACAGCGAGAGCAATCGCGATTACAGATGCGTGAATGTGCATGAACATCTCCTCTTACCCGGCAGGTATGTAGTCCGGTTTGTTGTGAATGGCGAGTGGCGTCTTGTCGCAAAACACCGCGACTCGCGCAAGAGAGATCCGCCTCCAAGAGAAGTTTAAGTCCAGTTCAAATGAAGGCTACCTGCGACAAATTTACACCGATCAGTTTTGAAGTAAATTTTTAACCGCGTTTAGTTAGGCTGGCTCCACTTTAAATAAATCCCCTGCCGGATCTCTAGCGGTTCGGCAGCCCAGTGGATTGTGTGGGATGACGATGCTGACCAATAATCAATTGCTTGAACGCCTGAATTTTATTCGCCTGGACGATGACACCCGGCGTGACCTGAAATCCTTCGGGCCCATGGCCAGCGAATTGCTGCCGGAAGTTCTGAAGTCGTTTTACAAACACATCAGTCATCACCCTCAGGTGTCGCGATACTTTGAATCTTCCTCAATGATCGACCATGCCGCCTCTCGGCAGGCTGCGCACTGGCGCGGCATTCTGTCGGCAGAATTCGGGCAGGACTATCTGAACTCGGTTGCCAAAATCGGCGCGACTCATGCCCGCATCGGCCTGGAGCCTGAACTTTACGTGGCCGGCTATGCGCACCTGATTGACGACATGCTGGATCTTGTCCTCGAAAAGTTCTGTGGCGGCCGACGGGCTACCAAGCAAGACGTTGAAAAATATCGAAGCTTTCAGCGTGCCTTTGTTCGCGCAGCCCTTCTGGACATGGATCTGTCGATCCACTTCTTCAACGAAACCCGCGCAGCCGAAGCCCGCGAGAAACTGTTGGAAATGGCGCGCCATTTTGAGTCCGGCGTTGGTGAGGTCACCAATACAGTTGCGGCGGCATCTGAGGAACTCGGTCACACAGCCTCTGCGATGACAAGCGTCGCAGACCGGACAAACCTGGAATTCTCAAACATGTCAGCGTCTGTCGGACAGGCAACGAATGGTGTGGCTTTCGCAGCCAAGTCTGCTGACGATCTTGGTGGAGCGATACGAGAGATTTCCGAGCGCATGTCGGATGCGAGTGCACTCGCTGCGAAGAGCGTGACGTCTGCCGACCACGCCAACAAGACCATCCGGACGCTTTCGGATTCGGCTGACAAGGTTGGCAAAGTCATCTCGCTGATTTCAGATATTGCCGAGCAGACCAACCTCCTTGCCCTTAATGCGACAATCGAGAGCGCCAGAGCCGGTGAAGCCGGCAAAGGCTTTGCCGTTGTTGCCTCGGAGGTCAAATCTCTGGCAAACCAGACAGCCCGCGCGACAGATGAGATCGCATCACAGATCCAGGCCATGCTGAACGTGACGCAGCAATCGGTGGATGCCATCGAGGCCATTCAAGCTGCGATCAACGAAATTAACTCAGTGTCGCTGTCCATCAATGCGGCAATTGAGGAACAATCGGCCTCGACGCAGGAAATCGCGCGAAACACGTCTGAAGCAGCGGCTGGAAACAAGGTTGTCGGAGACACAATTGAGCGCGTTGCCGGATATGCAGCAGACACGAAAACAGCTTCTGATGAGATCGTCGTTGCCGCGAAAGAATTGGGCTCGCAGTCTCATGAACTGAAAAAGCAGGTCTTCGACTTCCTGGAGTATATTCGCGCGTCTTGAGGCATGCAGGAAGTACTCTCCAATCAAAGACAGAACGGCGTCAGATTAGTGTCTGACGCCGTTTTCTTTTCTGGAGCAACACAATAAAGACCAATGCAGATAAAGTTATTCACAAAATAGATTCACGAGTTTTCTAACAGTTATACTGGAGATTCTGACCAAATCCGCACGATCTGAATACTCAGAATATCTATTTTTCAGTTATGCAAATATGTCGCACCCATAAAACAACCCAAGATTGTTTTTGTAAACAAGACGGGCATTTTTGTTTACTTTCTTTCAATTTTTACATGGGAAACAGATTGTGTCGAAAGACAAAAGGTCCCGGACGTGTCGTATCCCCTCCCTCCCCACGCGTCCTGGTAGTTGCGACCGTCTCCCCCATCCCCCCCGACCAGGAGACGGTCGCTAACACCCTCAGAAGAGACTTCCCTGATCGCCCTTTTTCGGAGCTGGCTTTGAAGGCTTGCTGACAGGCGCGCTTCCGGTTGAAACATCAACATCGCCATCCGCAAAACGAACGCGAAGCGATTTGAGCTCTTCCGCGGTTTTTGCCGTACGTACAACTTCGCCTGATCTGGACATGACAACCGCAAATCCACGCTTGAGAGTGGCGTGGTAGGAAAGCGCCTCGAGCACGCCAGACGCCCGCGATAGCCTGTCAGACAGCTGCGACGTATGACGCGACATACTGCGGTCCAGACGGTCTGCGAGTTGATCGAGGTTTCGATTGTCTCTGACATCCCGCAGCACAGCCTGCCCGCGCGCCTTGAGACGCCTGTCGACAGACTGGAGCCGATCCTGATTGCGTGTGATCTGCTGACGGAGCGCGGTTCTAAGTGAGCGGTCCTGGCGATCAATCTCATTATCCATACGGCCAAGCGTCTGAAACAAGGCCTGTGGGCGCAGACGAATTGCGGTCTGGTCAAACCGGGCTGTCTTGCGTTCCATGACCACCTGAAGCGAATTCGCTAAACGCCCTTCAGCGTAATCAAACCGCTGCTGGCGCGCCTCGAGAAGAGTTTGCGGACGCGGCAGGCGCGCAGAAATCGCCGCGAGAGAGCGGTCGCTGTGGCGGGTAAGCTGAGTGAGCGCGCGTGTGAGCTGCTGACCGCGGCGGACCAGATCATCCATAAGCTCTGCACGAACAGGCACTGCAATCTCTGCTGCGCCAGTTGGTGTTGGCGCGCGCATGTCTGAAGCGAAGTCGATCAGTGTGGTGTCGGTTTCGTGCCCAACTGCTGAAATCAGCGGAATTTCAGAGGCAGCTGCTGCACGTACAACCACCTCTTCATTGAACGGCCAGAGGTCTTCTATTGATCCGCCGCCTCGGGCGACGATCAGAACGTCGGGACGCGGAACGCTGGACATTGCGCCGAGCGCATTAAATCCCTTGATACCGGCGGCAATCTGTTCGGCAGCGCGCTCGCCCTGAACCAGTGCGGGCCAGACCAGCACATGAACCGGAAAACGGTCCGAGATGCGGTGAAGGATATCGCGGATCACGGCACCGGTCGGACTGGTCACAACGCCGATCACTTTCGGAAACTTTGGGAGTGGCTGTTTGCGACCGGCATCAAAAAGACCTTCAGCGGCCAGTTTCTTGCGCCGCTCTTCCAAGAGCGCCATGAGCGCCCCTGCTCCAGCAGGGTTCAGCGTATCGGCAATGAGCTGATAATTGGAACGACCGGGATAGGTGGACAGCTTGCCCTCAGCAACAACCTCAAGCCCTTCTTCAGGCCGAAAGCCCAGACCACTGACCGAGCCCTTCCACATGATCATGTTAATGACCGCGCGGTCATCTTTAAGATCGGCATACATGTGGCCGGACTTTGCAATGGTAACGCGGCCAAGCTCACCGCGCACGCGGACACGGTCATACGTGCTTTCAATGGTCCGCTTAATGGCGCCCGAAAGCTCTGAAACAGAGAATTCATGCAGGTTTGCCGACGGGGATCGCTCAGAAGGAAAGAAATCAGACATGACGGCATCCTATCACGAGCCCCCGAGAGTGGGAGGGGCGACTGCTTTAATCGGTAAGCGCGATTCCGTTGGAACAAGAAGACCCAGCTGAACAACCGTTATTGAAATCGTGCCAGCCCCCTAACTGTATTAAAATCTTTTTCTGTTTCTATGACGCGTCCAAATCAGGAGCAGAACCGTGTCAAACGCGTCAACGCCACTCGATCAAGCAACGTATCAGTACGAGACTGAAGCGCTGAACCATTATCTGCACAGAACCAGCACAGTTCATGCGTCCGTCCGTATTGCCGGTAACTTCGTGATGATCGGGCTGATCGCCATTGGCCTGAAAGGCGAGTATCTACCGTTGCTTATCCTGTGGACTGCAGCGACCTTCGGCCTGGAAACATTCTTCTTCTACAGCACGAAAGCCTATTTCAAGACGGGCATGCCGCCTTTGGAATCAGGCAGCCGAATTCGCGGTCGTGAGGTTACAGTCGAAGGTCTGCGCTTTTATCTCTACATGCGCATTCTGATCCCGACGCTGATCCTGACATGGACCTATATTATTCCGTGTTTCTTTCTGCTGAGCCTACCTCAACCGGCGCCGTTTTTCGCGTTGATTACGGCTTGCGCGACGATCCTCAATATTGCCGGACACTATACCTATCGAAAATCTCTGCCGGTTATTGCTGCAATCCTGCCAGGCACGCTGTTGATCGCCAGCCTGTGGACCATGTCAGCCTCGGATTATCGAATTCTGACAGCAATTTTCGGCCTCTATTTCCTGGTCCATGCTATTTCCATTGCGTTCACAGGCGTCAAAACAAAGTACAACCTTCTGAAGTCTCAACAAAAAATCGAACAGGAAACGCTGGCACGTCAGGATGCCGACGAAGCCAACCGCGCCAAATCCCAATTCCTCGCGAATATGAGCCATGAACTGCGCACGCCGTTGAACGCCATTATCGGCTATAGCGAAATGATGCTGGAAGACGCACAGGATGACGGCCGCAATGCCGATGCTGACGACCACAAACGGATCATTCTGGCCGGTAAACGACTTCTCCTGAACATCAACGACATTCTGGATTTCTCCAAGATCGAAGCTGGCCGTATGGATGCCGAAATCGGCGAATTTGATCTGAATGAAATGATCAACAACGCCGCAGACACGATCCGTCCTGCACTCGCCGAGAAAGACGTCGATCTGATCATCGATCTGCCTGAGCTGTCACAGAAAGTCTGGTCTGACAGCCACAAGCTCGAGCAGTGCGTTATCAATCTCTTGTCGAACGCTTCCAAATTCACCCATGAAGGTGAGATCAGGATCAAAGGCTATGCGCAGGATGTTTCCGGGCTTTCAGGCTATGTGATCGAGGTCGCAGATACGGGCATTGGAATGTCTGAAGAGCAACTCGACACTATTTTCAAACCCTTCTCGCAGGCCGATAATTCATTCACCAGAAAATATGGCGGCACTGGGCTTGGCCTTGTGATCACCCAGCGATTGATCGAACTCCTCGGCGGCACGGTGTCAGTGAACTCCGCATCAGAAGACGGCTCGGTATTCCGACTCCACTTTCCGATCATGGCGCAGATTGCGCACTCGGATCAGGATGAAGATGCCAAAACCGCGAGCCGTCGGTCTCATATCCTGATTATCGATGATGATCAGGATGTTCATGAGCTGCTGGCGCGCGGACTGACGCCTATGGGCTTTGGTCTTTTGCACGCCAAATCAGCAGCGGAAGCCCATATTTCGCTTAATGGCAAAACACCATCACTGATCATTCTGGATGTACATTTGCCTGACGAAAACGGACATGAGCTTCTGCGCAAGCTGAAAGCCGATGCACGGACGCGCGACATACCGGTGATCGTGCATTCTGTAGATGGTGATCGTCAGCAATCATTCGATAATGGCGCATGCGATCATCTGACAAAACCTGTTGGGCGCGAGGATTTGATCGCCAGCGTTATTCGCCACGCCATCTATCCGAAATCTGAACTTTCCATGGAGACTGTCAGGAAAGCGCCAGCTGCTCCCCTCAAGAAGACCGCATGAATTTCAAATATGAATATGCAATTCTTTAAGGGATTTATCGGAAAATTTCCCCGGAGAGTGAAAACAAAACAAAGAGCCGATCACAGCTGTTCTGAGCAACAGAAATAAAACGGCCACCGGAGACAAGATGACACGAATCTTATTGGCCGAAGACAACGAAGATAACTTCAACATGTTATCACGCCGCCTGATCCGCAAAGGATTCGAGGTCATCGGGGCTGCGAATGGCGAGATCGCGGTTCACAAAGCCGAGACAGAGATGCCGGACATCGTGCTGATGGACATTTCCATGCCGGTCAAATCCGGCCTGGATGCAACGCGTGAAATTCGCGACAATCCGGCACTTCGCAATATTCCGATTGTCGCCCTCACTGCGCATGTTGGCAAGAAAGACCGCGATAGCTGTTTTGATGCTGGTTGCGATGCGTTTGAAGGCAAGCCTGTCAACTTCGCAAATCTGATCGAAACCATGACCAATGTGCTCGCGATCAAAGGCAAGACACTGGAATTCGCATCATAGGATGACACGTTCGATCGCCCAATAGGCACTAATAAAGGCTATGATCAGGCTCGCCGGAATGGCGACAATACGCCTGTACCAACTGTGTTTAAAAAACCAGCCGAACAGAAGCCCAGCAACCAGAACCACTGATATCTGGCCAAGCTCAACACCGATATTGAAGCCGATCAGAGACGACCAGAAGAAACCTTCGGGCAGGCTTTGATCCATGAAAAATCCGGCAAAGCCGAGGCCATGCAGCAGGCCGAAGCCGAAGATGATCAGCATGCGCCACCATTTCAGCTTCTGAATGGCTATATTCTCAATCGCGACAAACGCGATGGACGCGGCGATAAGCGGTTCGACAATTGAGGCCGGAATGTTCACCCAACCAAGACTGGCCATGGCGAGCGACGCAGAGTGCGCAAGCGTGAACAGGGATATCTGCAAGAGCAGAGGACCAAATCGTCTGACTGCGAAAAACAGCGCCAGAACAAAGAGAATGTGATCGAGCCCACCGGGCAGGATGTGATCAACTCCTGCTTTCAGGAAAAAACTGGCGTTTCCGATGAGCGTGCGGCCTGTATCCACCAGCAACTGGTCTGTCGTGACGGCCGCAGAGGTCGCCTGATCCAACTCAGTAAGCGCGCGACAGAGTTCCGGATCCATGCCGCCATCCGGACCGCACAACTCATCTTCGGGATGGGAAAAGCCCGGCAGACACATGAACAACACCGCCAGCACGCATAACAGAACAGCGCGCAGTCTAGTGATCATCGCGATAAGGCGGAAATTCCACGAATGAAGAAGGGGCATGATCATGATTGTGTTCTGCCTCGTCATCATGTCCGTGCGAATGGTTGAAGCTGGCAATGATTAGCGCGAGCACGACACCGAGCGCCAGTGCCGGAATGCTGCGGACCGGATGCTCATCCTTCATGTGAGCCATGAGCGGACCCGTGGAGACGAAGAGTAGCAAGCCCGCAGACAGGGCGAACATCAATTCCAGACCTTTCGGGTCGACCCCGTAAATCACCGGAATTGCCGTAATCGTGCCGAGTGGTGTTGTGAGCCCCGCCGCAAACAAGGCGAGCAGGAATGACGTCCGGTTGCTGAACCCTGCCCCGCGCAACAGAGCAAAGGTGACAATGCCTTCGGGAAACTCGTGCAGGATGAGTCCCGGCGTCGCCATGAAGCCTGTATCAACGCCGCGCGCGAACGTGACCGTGTAAATCATGCCATCGAAAAAGGAGTGGATGGCAATGGCGATCATCGGCGTCAGGCCAGCCGCCAGTGTGACCGAGTTTTTACCGGGCAGAATTGTCCGCAAGGTGTCGTGCAGGAACAGCCCGAGAAAGAACCCGCATAGCATGACGATGGGGCTGTATTCATGCGCCTGAAGCGCCTCGGGTGCCAGGTGCGTCAGCACCATTGTCAGCAGAAGTCCGCTGGCCACCAGCGCGAACAGGGGCGCATAACGCTTGCTCCAGTCGCTGCGAATCGCGACAAAAATCAGGCCAATGCTCGCAACAAATGCTGCGAGGCTGGACAGGAACAATGGTGCCAGCAACTGGTTAGAAAACACGAGTGAGAAAAACTCCGGAAATGCGGTCAACAGGTGTTGCGTCGTCGGGCTGCCGCTTTATGTTATAATATCCAATAGTGCTTAATAACCACTGACAGGGAATTTTCAATGGCCACAGGTTTAGGTGTTCTGACGGGATTGATCATGCTTGCTCTAAACGGAGCACATGACGACGCACCGCGACAGGCGAGAGCTCACGTTCATGGAATGGGCGAAGCGCTGGTCGTTGTCGAAGGTGAAAGCCTGTTTCTGGAGATCTCGGCTCCAAAAGCGAATTTTGTATCCGCTGACGGCGAAGCGATCACGTTTGGGGCAAGCACTGAGCTTTCAATGAGTGACTCGGCATTTCCGGTGTCAGCAGACGACATTCTCAGCCTTCCGAATTCGGCGAAGTGCTCTGTATCCGACGTGACGTTGGCGCTTGAGACAGTCGATGGTGGTCATGACGCACATGATGATCACGATGCTCATGAACATGACGACGATCATGCCGAGCACGACCATGACGCGGATCATGCAGATCACGATGACGATATGCATGACGAACACGCACATGATGACCATGACGAAGACGTCGGACACGCCAATATTCTTCTGACACTTGAGGCCAGTTGCAGTGCGGTCAGCAAGATGAAATCGCTGGAATTCACTCTTTTCGAAACCTGGCCCGGCTTTGAAAACCTGAACACGACCGTTCTGACCGACAGTGCCACATTGGCGGAAACTCTGACCGCCACCAACGCCAAGATCGATCTCGACTAGATCATGCTTCTAAACCTCACCGACGTTGAATTCGCCTGGCCGAAGCGGGAAGTTTTTCTGAAGATCGACGCATTTCAGATCAATGAAGGCGAACAGGTGTTTCTGCGAGGCCCGAGCGGATCAGGAAAGAGCACACTTCTGGGACTGATTGCCGGCGTGCTGCGCCCGAAAGCAGGAAGTATCGCCTTTGGTGAAGTCGATCTGGCGAAATCATCACCACGGCAGTGCGACAAGATCCGGGCGCGGGATATGGGCGTCGTGTTTCAGCTGTTCAATCTGTTGCCCTTTCTGGACCTGATCTCGAACGTTTCCCTTCCCTGCCGCCTGTCGCCTGAACGAAACAAACGGCTGATTGATGCCGGGACTACGGCAGAAGAAGAGGCGCATCGGCTGCTGCGCTATCTCGGGCTCGCCCGGGAAGCCGAAGAGAAAACGCCGGTCTCCAACCTGTCCGTTGGCCAGCAACAACGCGTGGCGGCGGCACGCGCCCTGATTGGCGCGCCGCGTCTGATTATCGCCGATGAGCCAACTTCAGCACTGGACACAGCCATTCGCGACGAGTTTCTGAAACTCCTGCGGGATGAATGCGCAGCCGCAAATACTGCGCTCCTGTTTGTGAGCCATGATGATCATCTGGCATCTCATTTTGAGCGGGTCGACTCCCTGGTCGAGCTGAATAAAGCCAGATTGCAGGTGGCCTGACGTGAGACTTCCAACACTGCCTTCGCTCGCACTGGCGAGCCTTTGGAACAGACGGATCTCAGCATTGCTGACCATTCTGGCCGTCGCGGTGAGTGTTTTTCTGTATCTGGGGGTCGGAAAACTGAAGTCTGCCGCGGAGACCAGCTTCAACCAGACCATACATGGTACTGATCTGATAGTTGGTGCCCGGACCAGCCCGGTGAGCCTGGTCTTGTTCTCTGTTTTTCACATTGGCAACCCGAGCGCTGCGATCACCTGGGAAAGCTTTCAGTGGCTGGAAGAGCGTGAAGATGTGGACTGGGCTGTCCCGATTGCGCTTGGCGATTCCCATAAGGGCTATCGTGTGATCGGAACGACAGGCGACTTTTTCGATCGCTATCAGTTCCGCGGTGGTCAGGAGGTCAGCTTTGCGAGCGGCGTCGCTTTTGATGACCTTTATGACGTTGTGCTGGGCGCGAAGGTGGCCGCCGACCTCGGCTATGAAATCGGGTCCGAGATCACGCTGTCACACGGGCTGGGCGAAGTCAGCTTCATGGAGCATGACAACCGCCCCTTCACGGTGACAGGTATTCTGGCCAGCACTGGCACACCGGTAGATAAATCGGTGCTGGTGTCACTTCAGGCCATCGAAGCCATCCATGTCGGCTGGCAAAGCGGCGCCCCCTCCCCCATTGCGCGGATGGTGACGGCAGATGATGTGCGAAAGATGGACCTGACGCCTGACGCACTCGCCGCCGTTCTTGTGGGTCTGTCTGAACGTCGAACGCTTCTCAGAACCCAGAATTCCATCAACACCTATCGCGAAGAAGCCCTTGTTGCTGCGATACCGAGCCAGGCGATCAGCGAAGTCTGGGAGCTGGTGGGCATTGCCGGAAATGCGCTTCTGATTGTGTCTGCTTTCGTAATTGTTGTGGGGCTGGTCTCTATTTTGACGTCGATCCTGTCGAGCCTGCGCGAAAGACGACGGGAAATGGCTGTACTGCGTGCTGTCGGCGCCGGACCAGGTCACATTATGGGGCTACTGATCAGTGAAGCGATCTTCCTGGCCGCGATTGGTGCTGCCATCGGAATTACACTGGTCTACCTTGCAAGCTTCATCGCCGGACCCATTTTTGAGAACAGGTTCGGTATTCAGATTACTGTGTCAGCCCCGGGAGCGACGGACGCTTATGTGTTCCTCACTGTCTGTGGTCTTGCTGGCATTCTGGCACTGTTCCCGGCCATTGGGGCCATGCGGTCATCTCTCGCAGATGGCCTGTCGATCAAACTGTAAGAGAAACCGATGAAAACGTCTCTGATCCTTGCTGCAAGTCTTGCCTTCCTTCCCCTGTCTGCGTGTGGACAGGAAATGAGCGAGACTGAGACTGCCGAGGCGGCGCCAGCTGCGTCATCAACTCCGCAGCCTCAACAGCAGGCACAGACGCAGGAGAACAGTTCTGCCATTGAGGCAATTATCGACAAGGATGGTTTTGAAGAGATCATCTGGGAAGATCTGATGCCCGAAGGTGAAGATGAGCGTCTGCAGGAAATGTACGCCATGCAGATGCAGCAGCTTTATTCTTCCAATTCCACCATTGCCGAAGGCAGTGCGGCCGATAAGGCGGTTCAGATCGGGACGTTCAATGTGGTCAAGGAACTTGATGGCGTTGAGATCAAACTGCCCGGCTATACGGTGCCTTTTGATTACAGTCCGAATGCCGAAATCACGGAGTTTCTTCTTGTACCGTATTTCGGTGCCTGCCTTCACGCGCCGCCCCCTCCACCAAACCAGACGCTGTATGTGAAGACTGAAAAGCCGATCCGCATCACCGATCTGGCGCAGGCTGTCTGGGTGCGCGGAACACTGACCACAGAACGGCAGAATTCCGAACTCGCAGACACAGCCTATACGCTCACTCTGCATGACGTGACGGAATACACCTACTAGGCCCCAACCGTTTCAGCAGGCGCTGCAGTGCGCCTGTTTGGCAATGTTCACGGTCTTTCAGATTTAACGAAAACTTTCATCAAACTGACGGTCGCAATCCTACCGTCGGGCAAGATTTTGCGATCATATTCCCAACGAAACTGACAGCCAGAAGGCGTCAGAGTTTCAGCTCAGAAGAGTCAGTTATACAGGTTTCGGTAGTCGGGCCGTTTACGAACCTGTGTGCAAAGACCGGGGATGACCAGACGATGACAGACGCAGACTTGCGCAGCGTGGAAGACGACGTGGCAAACGCTTCAATTAAATGGCTTATTGGCTTCTGGCTGGGGCTCGCCGTGTTGGCAGCCGGCTTCCTGACGGCATTTCAGATCGGCTGACCCTCTTCCTGTTCAGCTGCGGTCTTCATACCCGGCCAGAAAGTCTTCCAGAAACTCCTTAGTGAGCTTGTGTTTGGGAAAATACCCAGCGAAGGCTTCCGGAAGTTCGCCGTCACAGATTTCATCCAGTTCAGATCCGGTGAACAGGATGATCGGCGCGTCAGTGAGCTCTGCAACCTGACGCAGCGGTTCGTGATAGGTCGAATGAGGCGGCAGACGGTTATCCAGAAACACCAAATGGAATTTCCCCCGCGGCAGATGGTCAAGCGCTTCTTCCAGGCTGCTGGCATGGACAACACCACGGGCAGAATGTGTCGTGAGCTGCAGCAAATGGCTAAACAGGCGGATGACTGAAGCACTGTCATCAATGACCAGAATGGGCAGCATTCTCATCTGTCCTCTACCCGCGTTTGAAAAAGATTCAGAAGGCTATTTAAACGCGTTCAATAACTTCCTGAATCGACGGATTCCTGTCCGAGGTCAATTCTTGCGCAAGTGCCCCTGTCCATCGTGTATTTGGAATTGATAAATTTACCATTTTGAGGCATATTCTTTTTGCCCTGAAGTATTCTGCGATGATCAGGGTCATTTATTCATCAGCACGCAGACGAAGATGTGAAGCGAGATACAGAGAGAAAGCCGCTTCGCGAGAGAGGACAGCATACAGATATGAGTTTTGACGACGACGAACCACGCCGTGGGCGTGACGGTGGTCGTGGGCGACGGCCAAAACGCGGCGGTCGCAGAGAGTTTGGAAACGACGATTTCGGTGGTCCTTTCTCCGATCCAGCAGACGATTCTTTAGGTGGCGGCGGCTATCCCCCGCCAGACTTCAATAGTGACAGAGGCTCACGCGACGGCGGCGGCGGTGGATACCGTGGCGGCGGTGGCGGATATCGCGGCGGTGGTGATCGT
>NZUJ01000047.1 GCA_002701295.1 Ponticaulis sp.
CTGATGGTGTTCGGTTTCGATGGCATCCAGAAACTCACCCGACATACAGTCCAGAAAAGCCTGGGAAAACAGGCAATATGGCACGGCGGCAGCGCCATCGCCCGGCACCTGATAGGCGAAATCCCCCAGCGAGGTGGCAAAGAACAGGTCAAATACCGTGTCTTTCGTGCGACCGCCCATTGTCAGAATGGCGTCCCCATCAAACTCAAGTGCGGAGTTCGCGGGATTGCGGCAGGCATCACCGATCAACCAGACCTGTCCTTCATTTGCCAGATCGTCATTGAACTGACCGAAGCCGTATTTTCCCAGCTTCCTGCGAAACAGGCGAACATCTATTCCCTGAGACGTATCGAACTCAGCGTTGGTAAGCAGCCAGAACTGATCTGATTCCGAACGTGCAATCCCATGCCCGGCGAAATAGACCACCAGACGGTCGATCATCCGATTTTCTAAAAACGGCTTGATGTGTTCTTTCAGCAGTTCGACCGAAACAGCTCCACCATTGGTCAGGGGATTATCGTCATCGTCTGTAAGGGTCAGGACGTTGTCTGGTTTGATCTTCGGACCAAACTGATCATTCACGGCCCAATCAATGAACCGTTTCGCGCTGACCAGCGTGCCTGGCAGATCGTCCAAAGCACCTTTATACTTTGAAACAGCAATAACGATTAGAGCTTGAGCTAGTGTATCAGGCATGATTACGTCGCCCCCACGTCCGCGTGCTCATTATACGTCGCGCAGGCCCCAGAAACAACCTTTGATTGCCAGATGACATCTTTGTTGAACAGGTTCAGAAACATTAGTCGCGGCAACAGATCACATGTCTGAAATCAACGCTCAAAAGCCACTCCCCGCGATTATTCTTCATTCCCCGCAAATGGGTGAGAATATTGGTGCGACAGCGCGGGTCATGGGGAATTTCGGGCTCAGCGATCTGCGGATCGTCACGCCACGCGATGGCTGGCCAAATCCGGCAGCCGAGACCATGTCTGCAGGCGCATTTGAAAGCGAAACGGTGACACCGCGCGTGTATGAGAGTTTCGAGGAGGCGATCTCCGACCTTTCCTTTCTGATGGCGACGACGGCCAGACAACGCGGCATGGAAAAGCCGGTCTTCACCTCCAAGCCAGCGGTCGAGAAGCTGAAAACCCAGAGCGAACCATGCGGCGTGGTCTTTGGAGCGGAAAAATCCGGCCTGCCGAATGAAGCCGTTGCGCTATGTGATGCCATCCTCACCTACCCCGTGAATCCGGGTTTTGCGTCGTTGAACCTTGCGCAGGCGGTCGGCGTTTTCGCCCATGCCTGGGCCGACCATGATGCCGAAACAGAGGTGAGTGGCGTGAATCCGCCAGCGTCACGTGAACAGCTCGTCGGCATGATGACCCATTTTGAAGATGAACTCGAACGCGCCGGATTCTTCTTCCCGCCGGAGAAAAAAGAGGTCATGACCCAAAATCTGCGCAATGCCTTTACCCGAGCAGGCTGGACAGATCAGGAAACCCGCACCTTCCGCGGCGCCATCAAGGCCCTGGCGCTTGGCCGAGGCAAAGCCCGAATTCAGAGAGACGATTAGGCCATGTCCGAAACGAAGCCCAAACCAACACCAACCGAACTTATCATCTGGTCAATTCCTGCGATTGCTGCAGTAATTTTTACGCTGGTGACCCTCGTTCTGGGCGTCGGCCTGCCATGGGGGCTGGGCGCGATCCTGTTTGGTGTGCTCTATTTCATCATCCGTTATGGCAATCGCTATATCGAGACGCCGGACCAGTAGAGGCTCCTACAGGCGCCTTTATCAGTGCTCCCCCTGACAGGTCGTCCTTTACATGTTACCTTGAAACGGTTCCCTGAGACAGAAAAGCACTGTCCGAAACGATTTTGTATGGGACCGGTCGGGATAAAGCGACCGAAGTAATGTCAGCGAAATCAGTAAAAACACCGAAAGGGGGCCGAATTCATGTCAGCCGCCGAAAAAATTCTTATTGTTGAAGACGAGCCCGTGGTCGCACTCGGAATGGAGACCACGCTGACGGCCAATGGCTATGAGGTTCTTGGGCCATGTCGTACTGTAGACGCGGCCTTCAACGAAATTCGACTGCACAAACCTGACCAGGCAATTCTCGATATCAAACTGGCAGATGGTGAAACCTGTGAGCCGATATCAGACTATCTTCAGGCCGCAAAAGTGCCGATTATCTTCTCGTCAGTCTTTTCAGAAGCACATAATCTTCTGCTGAGAAAATATCCCGACGCCCACCACTTTACCAAGCCGCATGACCCGATGGATTTGCTTGCGGTACTGGATCACACATATTCTGCGCCACATCCCTTGACTTGAGTGTCATTTTCCGGCTTTTAGCGCGCTTCGCCCCGTTCAGTCGGGTGCGGAGCTATGACGGGTTGGTTGGTGTCCGCCGTTGAAATCGCCCATCGCATGACGCGGTGAGCCGGACCCGGTCGATAAAGAGGTGACACATGTCTCGCAGACATAGTGCAAAGTACAAAATTGACCGCCGCGTAGGCGAAAACATCTGGGGCCGACCGAAGTCCCCTGTGAACAAGCGTCAGAGCCGTCCAGGCCAACACGGCGCTGCCCGTCGCGGCAAGATGTCCGACTTCGGTACTCAGCTGATGGCGAAGCAAAAGCTGAAATTCCATTATGGCGACATCACGGAAAAGCAATTCCGCAAAACTTATGACGAAGCGTCTCGTCGTAAAGGTAACACCGCTGAGAACCTGATCGGCCTTCTCGAAAGCCGTCTGGACGCGTTTGTTTACCGCTCGAAATTCGTTCCAACAATCTTCGCTGCACGTCAGTTCGTGAACCACGCGCACGTGAAGGTGAACGGCGTTCGCACAAACATTCCTTCCTACCGCCTGAAGCCAGGTGATGTGGTTGAAATCCGTGACCGTGCGAAAAACATGGCGCTGGTTCTTGAAGCTCTCGGTTCTGCTGAGCGTGACATTCCAGACTATATCGACGTTGATCCAAAAGCGATGTCAGCGACTTTCGTTCGCATTCCAGAACTTTCCGACGTGCCTTACGCCGTGAAAATGGAACCAAACCTGGTCGTCGAATTCTACTCTTCGTAAGAAGATCTCAATTCGAAACAGTTCAAAGCCGTCCGGACTTCCCGGGCGGCTTTTTTCGTTGCAGAAACAGAAGATGTCCGAAGCCAGTTCTCTGAAGACCAGACTCCATTTTTTAGGAGTTATCGCTTTAGCGGGCGCGATCACTGTCAACTCAATGATCCTGATCAGCTGGGCGGGGGTCGCCCGCCCGGACTGGCCATTCGAACACTTTGCAAGTTATTCGCGCCAGGTTTCCGGAATCAGCGTCCTCGTCTGCATGATGACGTTCGTTCATCGGAAGTTGCTGACTTGTCTGGCACTTGTGGTCACGATCATCGCCGCCTTGCCCTGGATTACATTTTCAAAGTTTGAGACGCCGGTGATCACCCATGGTCGGGATGACCTTTGCATGACCATTGTGTCAGCAAACCTTCAACATGACGCAGACGCACTTGGGACCTTCAGCTCCGAAGCATCTCGGCTCGGTGCAGATGTGATAGCACTCATCGATCCGCCAAGCGACGCAGATCGCACCTCATTGCAGCCGCTGTTTCCAGATTATGCCCATATCGAACTGTTCGGACAAAGCGACGACGACAAGCCTTTGGCAAAACCCATAGGTCTGATTTCGAATGGCCCTTTGAAAATACGGTCAGTTTTGCCTGACGACACAAACGGCAGGGGCTTTCTGGTCGCGCAACTTACCGACGCGTCGAAAGCTGAAATCGGCTCCACAGTATTGGTGTTTCTGCACACATACTTGCCTCTTTCCGCAAGAGGTATGGCACAACGTGACGCCCTACTGAACGCTGTGAGCGACGAAGTTGAGTCTGGAGACAACTTTGTGATTGCCGGAGACTTCAATCTCACTCCATGGACGCCAAGGTTTCACAAGCTACCCGGCCATCGTGCTGGAGACCCACGCTTTGGCATCACGTGGGATGCCACTCGCCCGTGGCTGGCCATTCCTATTGATCACATTCTGATCGGCTCGCGCATGACGTTGGCGGATGCGGGAACTCTTCCCCTGAATGGATCCGATCATCTGCCAGTCTACGCGACAGTGTGTTCCGAATGAATTGGGCGATTCCGCTCTTCCCGCACCACTGGTTTCGTTGCAGGATCAGCCTATGAGTATTGAGATTCCCTCCCCCAAAGACGTGGCCGAGCATCTGATAGCCAAACCCGGCAAGAAGTTCGTGCTTGATAAAATTCCGACGCGCGATGAGAGCCTGTTCGATGACAAGCATGTCGCGCGCGCCTCTTGCGAAGAGGATGCACGCGAGATCGACCGACTTCAGGATATCCTGTATGCCGAGCGCAAACAGTCTCTGCTTGTCGTGCTTCAGGGAATTGATACGGCCGGCAAGAGCGGCACAACGCGCGCGGTTTTCGCCTATACCAGTCCACTTGGCCTGCAGGTGTCTGCTTTCAAGAAGCCGACAGACCTCGAGCTTGCCCATGACTATCTCTGGCGCGTGCATCAGGTTGTTCCCCGGCGGGGCTTTATCGGCATTTTCGACCGGTCCCATTATGAAGACGTGCTGGTGGTGAAGGTGCGCGGGTTTGCGCCAAAGGATGATATTGAGCGCCGCTATGACCAGATCAATCAGTTCGAAAAGCACCTCACCGAGAACGGCACGCGCATTCTGAAATTCATGTTGCACATTTCTCCGGAGGAACAGGCCGAGCGATTGAAGTCTCGCCTCGCCGAGCCGCACAAGCGATGGAAGTTCAATCCCGGCGACCTTGAAGATCGCAAGCTCTGGCCGGAATTCATGTCAGCCTATGATGATATGGTCGAGCGGTGCTCAACGGACTGGGCGCCCTGGTATGTTGTGCCGTCTGATTCAAAATCTCGCCGAAACGCCATGATTGCCCGTATTGTTCGCGGCGCACTGGAAGACATGGACCCGCAATATCCAGACCCAGGCTGGAACGCGGAAGATTACGATCTCTGATCAGACTGCATTGGCCTCAGATCACCTGACACAGGCGGAAGCATTAGAACTGGGCACAACTGAATCAAAAATCGCCACGCCCTTTTCAAATGACGGCGTCCACACAGCATCGTGATAGGAAACTCTCATGAACGCGTTGTCTTGTGCCTCCCGCCAAGTAAATAAGGAAAAAAACATCAGGGGGAATCAGACAGCGTGCAGAAACTCGCATGTATTTGCTTTGGACTGGCATTGGCCATCACTGCTCCCGGCTTTGCTCAGACTGAAGAGTTCAGCATGCCGGATGCAGCAACTTATTCGCCATCCGTAGCGCCCACTCGCATTACGCCGGAAGAAGCGCCAAAAATTGATGGCATTCTTGATGATGCGGTCTGGGAAAAAGCGGCTGTCATTTCCGAATTCTACGCGGTTGAGCCGCACGTGGGAAAACCCACCGAAGATACATTTGTCTATTTTGCCTATGATGAAAACGCGCTCTATGTCGCGGTCCGGGCACTCGATTCAGAACCGGACAAGATCCAGTCCCGCATCATGACCCGGGATGGTGATGTGTGGCGCGACGACATGCTGCGCTTCTATATCGATCCGTTCAATACCGGCCTTGGCGGCTTTGCCTTTGATGTGAATGCCATCGGCGCGCGACTCGACCGGATTATCCGCGATGGCGGTATGCCCATTGTTGCCTGGGATGCCATCTGGAATGCTCAGGGCCAGATCACGGATGAGGGCTGGTCTGCTGAAATGATCATTCCATTCCGGTCCATCAGTTTTGACCCGGGGTCTGAGGAAGGCTGGGGGCTGCTCGTCACGCGAGAGATCGCCCGCAAGAATGAACAGGTTCGCTGGGCGAATATCCAGCCCGGCACCCGTCCGTTTGACTTCCGCCAACCCGGGCGCCTTGTCGGCATTCGCGATATCGAACAGGGCATGGGCCTCGACGTGGAAGTTCTGGGCACGGTAACCGCTTCTCGTGACTGGACCAATCCGCGTGATGACGACCTGACGGTCCAGCCAAGCGGCAATATCTATTATAAGTTCACGCCATCACTCACCGGCCTTCTGACGCTCAATTCAGACTTCTCTGACACGCCGCTCGATTCCCGTCAGATCAACACAGGGCGGTTCTCAATCTTCCAGCCTGAAACGCGAGACTTCTTTCTGCAGGATGCAAACCTGTTTGAATTTGCTGGCGAGACGTTTGGCGGCAGCCCGAATGGCCGGCCTTTCTTCTCACGGCGTATTGGCATTGTGAACGGCCAACAGGTCGACCTGAAAGCCGGGGTCAAACTCAGCGGCGAGTATAATGGTGTCGAAGTCGGCATGCTCAGCGCACGTATGGGCAGCACGGATACGATTGACGCGCAAACCCTCTCTGTGGCGCGCGTCAGCATGGACGTGCTGGATAACTCCCGACTTGGCGTGATCGCGACGAATGGTGATCCGACGGGCGCAACCGAGAACACATTGGTCGGCACGGACTTCATCTATCGCGATAATCAGTTCATGGGCGGCGGCCTTTTCCAGGCGACCCTGTTCTATCAGATGGCCATGAGTTCGCTCGGCGATGACGACTCCTACGGTGTCATGCTGGATTATCCGAATGACAAATGGGGATGGAATGTCGCAGTTCGGGAAGTGGGCAAAGACTTCAGGCCCGCACTTGGCTTCGTAAACCGGCCCGGCATTCGGGAGTACAAAGGACGCTGGCACCGACGCTTCCGGCCATCAGATGGCTGGATACAAACCTGGCAGTACGGCACACATCATAACTATACGACGGGCCTCGATGACAGGCTGCAGTCGCGCAGCAACTCGCTGAATTTTCGCCTGACCAATCGACAGTCTGACGAGTTCGAGCTGAGGTTGGCCGAAGAATATGAGAATGTTCAGTCTCTGTTTTTCCTGCCGAAATCTGTTCCCGTGACGGTTGGCGAATATTCAAATGACGGCGTTTTCGCGCGCGTTCGATCCTCTTTCGCCCGTCCATACGGCACCAATTCTGAAATTGAATATCAAAAATATTTCGGCGGCGACCGTTTGCGCATGAAGCTTAATGCGAACTATCGCCCTTCCCGCTTCACCACCATACAGGTGGAATACGAGCACGATAATATCTCTGTCCCGAGCGGTGACGTGACCGTTCAGATTTATTCGGTAGAGAACATTCTGAATTTCTCACCGCGCGTTTCGGTGAATACGCAGGTTCAGTATGACAACATATCCGAAGGCTTCTCGCTGTTCAGTCGGATGCGCTGGGAAGTTCGCCCCGAAACCGAGGTTTTTCTGTCTTTCGGGCATGGCGCGATTATCGACTATGACACCTTCCCGCGTGATTTCGAGTCCGTGCAGTCGCAGTTCGTCCTGCGCTTTGGAAACCGTTTTCAGTTCTGAACCAAAAGACTGTAAAATCGCGCTTGACAAAATTTATTGAAAAGCAATATGGATAATTATTGTTATTCAATAAGGTTCAATTATGAAATTTCCTGCTCTTCTGGCCATCGCTGGCCTGACTGCTGTGCTCGCTGGCTGCGTCATCATCGATGCCGATTCAGACGATGACTGGGATGCCAGCTATTCGTCCGACGGTGAGCGTGTCTATTCTGCAGACATAACTGATACGGGTCTCACTGTTCGCGTTGCCGCATCGGGGTGCACGTCAAAAGACTTTTTCGATGTCGACGTCGACAAGAAAGACGACGACACATTCACAGTCGAACTCAATCGCGAACGCCGGGACTATTGTAAAATGATGCAGCCCGAAGGTGAGCGTCTCAGCTGGAGTTTCGCTGAACTTGGTATTCCGGACGGTGCCACCGTCCTTTTACGAAATCCTGTGGGTCGATAGCCCCAGGGTAGTTGCCCACTCAACCAAACCTGGCACCCCGGGGTCTTCGGATCCCGGGTTCTTTTTATGGGTAAAGGCGCGTCGTCTGCCATGGCGTATTGAGGTCATCACGACGAAAGACCAACCGGTCGTGCAACCGAAATGGCCGGTCTCGCCAGAATTCGATCTCTACCGGTTTGAGTCGAAAGCCAGACCAGTGTGAAGGACGCGGCACAGTGCCAAGCCCATATTTCGCAGCATATTTCGCGATACGCGCTTCCAGGGCAAACCGGCCCTCGAGCGGCCTTGACTGCTCACTTGCCCAGGCACCAATGCGGCTGTCTCGCGCACGGGACTGGAAATAGGCATCGGCCTCGGAGTCACTGACAGGCTCGACGAGCCCCCGGACCCTCACCTGACGGCGTAATGACTTCCAGTGAAAACACAGAGCGGCTTTTTTCTGACCGAGTAGCTCCTCGCCCTTGGCGCTCTCATAATTCGTGTACCAGACAAAGCCGTTCCGGTCGGCATCCTTCATGAGCACCATGCGTACATTTGGAAGGCCCCCGGCATCCACCGTCGCGAGTGACATAGCATTCGCGTCATTCGGTTCAGTCTTCACCGCCTCGGCCAGCCAGTCCGCGAACAGGTCGAACGGGTCCTCCTTCGCAAAGAAGACTTTGTCATCAGGTTCACCGGCGGTTTTCCGGTCCTCATAATCCGGGCTTGCCGGGATCAGATCGCTGATATCCTTGTCAGTCATGACCGTGCCTGCTTTGCTGATGCGTTTCCGACTTATGTCCGCCTCTCAGGGCGTCAGATCAAGTCCCTGCGACACAGAAACTGGCGTCTCGACACGCCCGGACAAACAGAAATCATGCGGAACCTTTCCTGTTGGCACACATACCATTATGGAGTGGGCCTTGCTTCGACACGCTGACAGGATCACATAAGCCTCAATGTCACATAATACGTTCGGTCATTTATTTCGCGTCACCACCTGGGGAGAGAGCCACGGACCAGCCATTGGCTGTGTGGTTGATGGCTGCCCCTCTGGCATTCGTCTCGATGTGGAAGACATTCAGGCACATCTTGATCTGCGGCGGCCCGGCACCTCACGCTTTGTCACCCAGCGCCGTGAGCCTGATCAGGTCGAAATCCTCTCAGGCGTTTTCAGCGATGATCAGACGGAAGACACATTCGGCGGTCAGGTCACCACCGGCACACCCATCTGCTTGATGATCCGCAATGTGGATCAGCGCTCGAAGGACTATGGCGAGATCCGCGATCGTTATCGCCCCGGCCATGCTGATTACACCTATGATGAGAAATACGGCGTGCGCGATTATCGCGGCGGCGGTCGCTCCTCTGCGCGTGAAACAGCCTCACGCGTTGCCGCTGGCGCTGTGGCCCGCGCAGTCCTTGGCTCTGCGATTACAATACGTGCCGCGCTGGTTCAGATTGGCGAGCACAAGATCAACCGCGAGAACTGGGACTGGGACGAAACCACTAAAAACCCGTTCTGGTGCCCCGATGCTGACATGGCGGCGAAATGGGAAACCTATCTCGATGAGATCCGAAAAGCAGGGTCTTCCGTTGGCGCAGTCATCGAGGTTCATGCCGAAGGCGTACCCGCAGGATGGGGCGCGCCGATCTATGGCAAGCTTGATTCTGATCTCGCCATGGCGCTCATGTCCATCAACGCCGTAAAAGGCGTTGAGATTGGCGCCGGCATGGATGCAGCTGAACTGACCGGCGAGACGAATGCCGATCAGATGCGCGCCGGAAATGAAGGTCCGCGTTTCCTGTCGAACAATAATGGCGGCATTCTGGGCGGGATTTCTTCCGGCC
>NZUJ01000048.1 GCA_002701295.1 Ponticaulis sp.
GAGATATAGTCATTGCCGCTGCCGCCAAGGATATTGTCTTCACTATTGCCGCCAAATAGTCGGTCATTCCCGCCAAGGCCGCTGATGATGTCGTCATTCACACCACCATCGATGATATTGGCTGACGCATTGCCGATCAGCGTATCTTTCTTGGTCGAACCAATCAGGTTTTCAATCTCATGAAGCTCATCACCTTGCGCATCGCCAAACCAGCCGGCCCCGGCATTCAGGCTGACCCGAACACCTTCGAGGGAATCTTCATAACTGGCCGTGTCGCTACCCGCACCGCCCCACATCTCGTCAGCACCCTCACCGCCATTGATCATGTCATCGGCAGACCCGGACTTGATCAGATCGTCACCGCCCAACCCGTAAATCGTTCCGATGATCTCACCTGTTTCGCCAATGAACTGATCTTCAGCTTCACCAAAATAGACATCACCAAAAATGGATCCGGAATTTGTAATAATGTCAGCGGTCGCGTCGTAGAGGCCTTCGGTTTCCTGAAATGAGAGATATATGTCCCCCTCAATCAGGCCGTCATTGGTGATCTGGTCGGCCATGAATGCGGTCATGATTGCACCGACATTGCCGCCGATGATCGTACCTGAATTTTCGACGATGAAGGCACTGCCAACCTGATCTTCCAGGTAGACGGACGCGCCGATCGCTCCCGCGCCTCCAACAGCCGAAATGACACCTGTGTTCGCGAGATAAAACCCGGCTGTCAGTCCGATAACGGCATATGCGGACCCGTCGGCCGCGGTCGTCGATATCTCGCCCGAATTCGTGATGAACATCTCATCCAGCCGGACACCGGAAACGCCAGCCCCCGCCCCGCGCACAGTGCCTTCATTTGTCAGGCTCATGGTGCCACCAGGCACAAACTGAAGCGAATCGACAGCGATAGCCTCTTGAGTGGCGCTATAGACAGCGCCCTCATCATCAATCACGATCGTCGCATCGATCGTGCCTTCGCTGTTTGACAGATAAATCCCCTCTTCCTCGCCGCTGACCACGCCCTCGATGATGAGATTGATACTGCCGCTACCCTGACCAAGGTCAGTCGAGATCGCGCGATTGTCCGTCGAGCCGATGATGACATCGCGGGCGATAAAATACGTGTTGCCGGCCGAAGGGAATATCCTGACACCAGCGCCGATAGAGTTCGTTGTGTAATAGACAATAGACATGAGTTTCTCCATTCCGGTGAACGCACCAGAACAAGAAAATCAGAGACGGATTCCCACCCAACTCTCGCGTCCACCATGCCCCAGTAAACCACAGGCTGACACTTGAAGAAATGCTCTCGCGTGAGCGATAACACCGGCGCGCGATAACCGCCTAAATCATAAGGAGAAAAGCTCTGGGGTTGGCGTGTGCCTCATCAGGCGAGCAGGAAATCTGCCGCAGTCAGCGTCAGACCAGCATTGAGAATGGTCACAGCCAAGTCTGCAACTGCGTCACCATCTTCGTCGAACTGAACCATGGTTCGCGTACCGCCCGCAACGAGATAGGAAATCACTTCACCCGCGTTCCCGGTAAACGCGCCGCCTGCATAGCTTGTCGCACCGATGGCCGAAAGATCGATCACATCGTTACCCTGGCTGAAGTCTTCGATCAGATCGCGATCTGCACCCGCGACGCCTGAGTCAGTTACATCCAGATACTGAAAGATATCCGCACCAGCGCCACCCGTCAGACGATCGCGACCGCCACCACCGACAAGCACATCATTGCCATTATCTCCGAACAGCTCATCCTCGTCAGCACCGCCGGACAGTTCATCATCTTCATAACCGCCCCGAAGAATGTCTATACCTGCACCGCCGAAAAGAAAATCGATACCGTCGTCGCCGTTCAGGACATCGTCCCCGGCGTCGCCATAGAGGTCGTCATCACCCGCTCCGCCGTAGAGGAGGTCATTGTCATCACCGCCGAGAAGCATGTCATTCCCGCCATCGCCGGACAGGATATCGTCGCCTGACTCGCCCTTCAGAACATCACGTCCGTTCAGTCCACGGATGTCGTCATCACCGAACCAGCCTTCAATCTCATTGTCGCCTGAGCTACCACGCAGAAGGTCATTCCGCGAGCTACCGATCAGATTCTCGATGTACCAGAGCTGATCCCCATCTGCATCGCCGCCTGTAGCCGCATGCCGTTCGAGAAACACGCGAACGCGTGCAAAAGATCCCGAGTAGGACGCTGTGTCGGTACCCAGGCCGCCATTCATATAGTCCGCACCTGCACCGCCAATGATTACGTCATCGCCCAGACCTGAGCGGATGACATCATCACCCGCTTCGCCGGAAATTGTGCCGTGAACAATCCCGGTTTCACCGTCGAAAACGTCATCCTCTTCACCCAGAAGCACGCTCCCGAACACAGTTCCGGTATTGTAGAAACTATCAATGCCATCAGCGTAGTTTGAAGACCTGGACAGGTCGACTTCACCGCTGATCGTGCCGGAATTATTGACCGTGTCATGCGTCCCTTCAGTGTGGAGCGCAAACTCATCCCCGGAAATCAGTCCGGTATTTGTCAGCTCAAATGTCCTGAGGCCGTTGGCATCAGTCCGCGTCACATAGATCGCTCCTGTACCGGCATAAATATTACCCGAATTGGTAATGTCCGTCTGATTGGAACTGAGCCGGATCGCGTAATGTCCACCCGAAGACGTACCACCATAGATATTGCCTGTGTTTACGATGTCGGTGTCGAACATATAGTTGAAGTAAATTGCCGTCGCATCCGATTGAACAAGGCCGTCATTTCGGACCTCTGCAGTGCCATACGTATTGACCTGGCTATAGACCGTTAGTGCATTGCCGCCGCCCGCCAGTACACTGCCAGTGCTGCCGATGGTAAACTTAGCATTCGTCGCTTCACCAAGATTGGTCAATGAAATCGCGTTGGACACGCCAATCACCGTACCGAGGATACTGAATTCAAAATAAATAGGGGATGCGACCGACGCGGCAAAATTGATCGCGGCGGATGTGGTCGATCCGATGGTCACACCTTCCAGAATATAATTGATGTCACCACTGGCCGGACCGATCTGGATCCCAGGACCGATCAGATTTGTGTCGCGAATATAGGTTGCCATTGTGTCCCCTGCCTCTGCCTGAGCCGTTCGAGCGGCTCATCTGTTCTCCGTTAATGCGTTCAGTCTATCACGCAAACGGAGAACCAGAAACAGCACGCAACCAACCTCAGACCACCGGCAAGGCGGCAACGATCCCCTCAAGCCTTCAAGCGTTCGGCATGCCAGTCGAGGTGATCGGACATGAAACTCGAAATGAAGTAGTAGGAATGGTCATAGCCTTCCTGATACCGGATGGTCGCTTTCTGCCCGGTGTTCTCACACACGTCTTCCAAAAGATATGTTTTGAGTTCCTTCTCAATGAAAACATCATCCGTCCCCTGATCAATCAACATATCTGGCACACGCGCGCCGCCCGCGATCAGCGCCACGGTATCATATTCCACCCACAGCGTCTGATCATCACCCAGATAACCGCCCAGAGCCTTTTCACCCCAAGGACAATTGATCGGCGAGACAATCGGCGCAAAGGCTGAAACGGCCTTGAACGCGTTCGGATTGCGCAGCGCCATGGTCAGTGCGCCATGCCCGCCCATGGAATGGCCCATAATGCTCTGACGATCCATATCAGCCGGAAAATTCGTGCCGACAATTTCCGGCAATTCTTTCTCGATATAGTCGCGCATACGGTAATGATCCTTATACGGATCTTCGATCGCATTCACATAGAACCCAGCCCCCAGGCCGAAATCATACGCGCCATTCTCATCGTCCGGCACACCTTCGCCACGCGGGCTCGTATCCGGAGCCACAAAGATCAACCCCAGCTCTGCACAAGCCTCACGAAACTCACCCTTCTCGGTGACATTGGCGTGCGTACAGGTCAGGCCCGACAAATACCAGACGACAGGCAGTTTCGTGCCCGGCTCGTGCGGCGGCACATACACCGAAAAGGTCATTTCGGTACCGGTACAATCTGACTGATGCTTATAGACGCCCTGAACGCCGCCAAAGGCCTTGTTCGTCGATACGGTTTCAATTGTCATGATAGCGCTCCTGTCATGCCGGGTCAGCGATGGCCCAGTTTGTGAGCCATCAGGCGCTCAAAGACAACAGCAACAATTCTTCAGATTTGAAACACACAATCCCGGCTTTGGGATAGAAAGCACACCCCCTCTCCTCTCTTGGAAGGAGAGCAGTAGGGGGGAGGTGGGAAATCGATCGCGGAGACACCCCCAGAATACAGGGGCTCAGCAAGCAAACGCTATTGATCAGGTTTGTCTCGAGCTACCACCCATATTGATCCCTAACGCATTTATATGTTATATCATTGCTAACTATCTCTGGGATCGCGAATGAATCCGTCTCAAACTCTTTCACTTATCTTGCTCGCCGTCCTGACGGCTTCACAGCCCGTGAGCGCTCAAGTGTCTGTTCAAGACGGCGAAGCAGACTCTTTACCCATCACGAACCTGAAGCCCGATCTGTCAGGACTTCGCCCGCTACAGAACACCTTCGCACATAGTTATGGCTGCAGACCGCTCAATATCAGCGAAGTGGTTCTGTTTCCGACCAAACCAACTGACTTTCCTCTGCCGGGCGAGTGCGAAGTACGCCTGCAGATAACCCCGGACGGTCATTCAGATATCAGGGATGTTTCCTGCAACGATGAGCTCTGGGTTGAGCATACGAAGCGCGCGTTCGAGGAAGTGATTTGGTCTACCGAGGAAAAAGGCTGCCCCTGTTCCGGCGTCGAAGAAGAATTTGTTTTCCCTGCTCACTACGCCAATGAGTAGGGCACTTCTTCAATGCATGCATCCCAGCACTTAGAAGAACAGCGGGTCAGTAGACAGATGAAGCACTATCTACTCCTCGCCCTTCTTGTTTCTTCCGTCGCATGCACACAACCGGACGAACCAGAGCCAATAAACACTGACGACAGCTCGGACGTGGGTCTGATGAAAGTGTTAGAAGGCGTCAGAAGCCGCTCGCCAGGAACACCTTGCTTTCCGGAAGATGGCGCAAGTTGTGACGGATGCGGTCCCCAGGCAGTTACGCACCTGGGAGAAGGTTATCTCGGTATCACAGGACAAACGATCGAGGGTCGATGCCATATGAAGGTTTTGATCAACGAACACGGAAAAGCGAGCGTTCTCAACGCCTCATGTGATCACAACACAATGACGTCCAGAATGACCAATCTTGTTACCACTACCAAATGGGACACGGTTTCAAAGCAAGGACTATCCTGTAAATATATAGATCAACCTTTTGATTATATGACCTCCTACGGGCACAGGTTTTAGCCATTATTCGCCTGTCTAACGATTCACCAACGCCGTCGTTTCGAACTTGAGAGACATCGCTTAAAACGCGCCTTGTGCACCAAACAGGAGCACTTCGGTCTCGGCATCTCGGTCAGACCATGTACTGCCATCGGGGAAGTTTCCGCCCGACACAAAATTCAACGGCGCAAAACCATCCACGTGAATATATTCGCCGAACAGATTGATGTTTTCGGCAACATATCTCGAATACCCCAGGACGAGCTGGTTTTGTCGTTCCCAAGGCGCGCCGTCATCGCCGGCGACGAAGTTCGAGAACTCTGCGGAGACATAGGATTTCTGACGGCCACTCTCCAGCAGTTCACCAAAGCCATATCGTGCGCCCACGGTGTAGGCGCTCGTCTTCTGCGCGGCATAAACGCTGAGCGGGTTTGTCGGATCAGGAACAGCAGATCCCGGCCATTCTTTCGTGGTCGATGCATATTCGCCCAACAGTTCCAGCCCGCCCCAGCGGATGCGGCTATAAATATCCCAGGCCGGATTAGGGTCCGTGCACGGATTAAAGTGAAACACCGGATAGTTCTGACAATAGGCTGAACCAGCAGTATAGCTGGCGCCGAACATGGCCGAGTCGCGCTCACCAAAGCCGTAGGTATAATTCGCGTCGATTGCGAAATTGTTCAGGCGCGACGGCACATTCGTGTCATTCACAGGCATGTTATGCGCTCTGAACTGCGCGCCACCCTGAATGGCCATTGCCCGTATCATCAGACCATTTTCGACATAACCAAGCTGCGCCCCATAGGCGAGCCCGGCAAAGGCGTGCCAGTTGGTTGAGTTCGTGAAGGGGCTGACGGAATCATTCAGGCCAAACGGCGTGTCGAGTTTACCGACAGCGGCAAACACGGGGGCTTCCTCAAGGTTTCCGAGGAGGATATAGGCCCGGCGACCATCCAGCGCGTTTCGCGTCAGCGCCGTAATCGTACCCGCGCCGAAATTTTGCTCCGGGCTATACAGCATTTCGAAATAGCCGGTGATCCAGTCATTCAGCTGTGCCGTCACAGCAAGGTTGGCCGAGTGGATCAGGGCCTCAGAAACATCGCCACCAATCTGGTTTGCAGACGTCGGGTTTCGCATGAGATAGCCAAATTTGTCGTCGCGATTGCTGGTCTGAACATTGGCAATTGCCGTGATCTGGCCAGACAGAGTCACAGACCCCTTCAGATCGCCCTGCTGGCGCGCTTTCAGCTGAACAATCGGTTTGGTGTTGACGTCTTCACCGGCGTCCAGAATGCGGAACCCATAATCAGCATTGGACGACACAAATCCTGTCTCATCATTTCGCGCAGCTTCGGCAGAGGTTTCCGGAAGCTTGATCAGGTCTGCCCCCGATCTTTGCAAATCCTGAACCTCTTGTTTCAGCTCGCGGTTTTGTTGCTCAAGCCGCTCTATGCGCTCGAGCAACTCTTCCATCGTTACGGCACCCGCATTCAGGGGTGCTGCCGCGATCAACGCGGAGAGTGCGCAAAAGCTCAGAAGATGGCGCGTACGGTGTTTCATGAAGGTCCCAGACTTTTTCAGTGACCTGCTCACCAGGCCTTATCACACCGCCTCAAGGGCAGCTTTCTCTACTGGGATCGCTATCAAATCTTAACAACGCCTTAGGAAAATCGGAGATTTCACCAACAAGACCTTGTTTTTCAACAGCATTAACTAACCTCACGGGACGCCATTTACCAGACCGGGCATTTCCGCCTTGAGCTGCTCCACCAGCAGATAAACCCGCGGCAACAGGTGCCGCCTGTGCGGATAAACAGCCCAGATCGGTTCAGGTGGCGGCTGAAAAACATCCAGAACCGGGATGAGCCGCCCTTGCGCAATCCCTTCACGAACATAGAAATCTGGCAGCTGGCAAAACCCCAGCCCCGCGCGCACTGCATCCAGAACCGACGCCCCGGAATTACACCTGAGCCGCCCTTTGGGTCGAAACTCCAGAGGCACCTCCCCGTCAGCGAAATTCCAGGTATCTGACGACCCGATCACGCAATCATGCTCCGCCAGAGCGTCGATACTCTCCGGAACGCCAAACTGGGAAACGTAATCTCGTGATGCACACACCCGCCAGACCCGCGTTGCAATCAGCGTACGGATGAGCCGCGAATCCTCCAGTTCTCCTGTCCGAATGGCGAGGTCAAATCCTTCGGCAACCAGATCCTTTTGTCTGTTGGAAAGGTCCAGAAACACGCTAACCCGTGGATGGTCCTGCATGAACCGCCGGACAAGAGGAGAGACGAACCGCTCCCCCAGGGCCGTGGCGCAGGTCACTCGTAACTCACCTTGCGGTGCAGTATCCCCGCCAACCAGAGCAAAAGCTTCGTCCCGGTCGCGCACCAGCTGCGCGCAATGTTCCAACAACGACCGTCCGGTATCGGTCAGGGTCACCTGCCGCGTTGTCCGGAAAAAAAGCGGCTCCTTCAAACGTTCTTCCAGCCGCATCACCGCGCGGCTTACATGGCTGGTCGATTGGCCCAGAGCCTCCGCAGCACGCTTGAAGCTCGTATGCTGGGCAACCGAGACAAACTCTTCAATCCCATCCCAGGCGCTCATTATTATCCCGTATTTGCAATGATGAATTTCAATTGTCCCGCTTTATCGCAAAAGTCACCAGCTTTAAAGTGCGCCGCGAAAGTTATGGAGTACCTGCATGAAAACCCGCGCTGCCGTCGCATTTGAAGCCAAAAAACCACTCGAAATCGTCGAGCTCGACCTTGAGGGTCCAAAAGAGGGCGAAGTCCTCGTTGAGATCATGGCCACTGGCATCTGCCACACTGATGCCTACACGCTGGACGGCCTTGATTCCGAAGGCCTGTTCCCAAGCGTTCTTGGTCATGAAGGCGCCGGCGTGGTTCGTGAAGTCGGCGCTGGTGTGACCTCTGTCAAACCGGGCGATCACGTCATCCCGCTCTACACACCGGAGTGCCGCAAGTGTAAATCCTGCCTGTCTGGTAAAACCAATCTGTGTACGGCCATTCGCGCCACGCAAGGCAAAGGCCTGATGCCGGATGGCACCTCGCGCTTCTCTTACAAAGGTCAGACCATTTACCACTATATGGGCTGCTCGACCTTCTCGAACTTCACAGTTCTGCCGGAAATCGCCGTTGCGAAGATCCGCACAGACGCGCCTTTCGACAAGGCCTGTTATGTCGGTTGCGGCGTGACCACGGGCGTTGGCGCTGTCACCAATACAGCCAAGGTTCAGGTTGGTGACAACGTCGTTGTATTCGGTCTCGGCGGCATTGGCCTTAACGTCATTCAGGGCGCAAAGATGGCCGGTGCAGACATGATTGTCGGCGTCGACATCAACGATGACAAAAAAGAATGGGGCGAGAAGTTCGGCATGACGCACTTCGTGAATCCGAAGAATGTGTCAGACGTCGTCGCGTCGATTGTTGAGCTCACCGATGGCGGCGCGGACTATTCCTTTGATTGTACGGGCAATACCGACGTCATGCGTCAGGCGCTTGAATGCTGTCATCGCGGCTGGGGCACGTCTGTGATCATCGGTGTGGCTGAGGCCGGTAAGGAAATCAGCACACGGCCCTTCCAGTTGGTCACTGGCCGCAACTGGCGCGGAACTGCCTTTGGCGGCGCCAAAGGCCGGACAGATGTTCCGAAAATCGTCGACTGGTACATGAACGGGAAAATCCAGATTGATCCGATGATCACGCACGTCATGCCGCTCGAAAAAATCAACGATGCCTTCGACCTTATGCATGAAGGCAAGTCGATCCGGTCTGTCGTGACCTTCTGATTTCCCCCCACCGGGACTACAGCCTCACCCTTCGGGGTGAGGTTTTTTATGTTTACCATTCCAGAATGTGCGCTAAGCCTTGTCGGCAATGAAACCAGTCGACACGCTTTATAATCTCTGGCGCAAGCATTTTGGCCAGTACAGGATTGATGATCCTAGACCCATTGCCGTCGAAGCGCCCTACACTTTCTATTTACCGAGCGAGGCTCGCCTTGCGGCCATTGAACCCGACGATAGCGTAAAACTGATCTTCAGAGGCAGCCCGAAGGGGCTTGTCCACGATGCCGAGCGGATGTGGGTCATTGTTCAGACGATCCATGGAGATGACTTTATCGGCTGGCTCGACAACGATCCGTTTGACATGCCGCAAATCAGGCATGGCGATCGCGTAAAGTTCAAACGCAGGCAGGTCATTCAGACCAGCTGGAAGGATAAGAACAAGGAAGCCAGAATTCCCGCTGAGCCCTCGAAACAATACTGGGACAGATGCATCGTCGACGCTGCGGTTTTAAACGGAACAGCGCGCGTTCAATTTCTCTACAGAGAAGAACCCGATATGACGCAAGACGGTGACAAATATCCAGATTCTGGTTGGCGAATTCGCGCCCATGTCGACGATCTAACCTCTGAAGAATACGAAAGCGGAAGTCCCGAATACACTGCGCTCGGAAAAGTCCTGAACAAGGACGATTCTTGGCTGAATCTGATAGACGAACCTCCCGGTACAGCATGGTTTCTGAACGACGAAACCCATCAGTTTGAACCGACCGAATTCACAGCCGGGTCAGACGAAAATGATTGATCGCACGGCACGAGACTCGCTCGCCCGCGCGCTGAGGCTTTTTGCCTCCGGGCGGATCACCAACCGAGATTTGGAACAGACTTTCATTCCAACTGACGATACAGGCGTACTGGCCGTTTATGATTTCGCCTGGACGCTTTATTCTGACCACATCAGGCACTTTGCCCGCGGGAAACATGCCCTCCCGAGCAACACAAAACACCAGATCGCAATTGTCATTCTGTTTCTGAAAACAGACTTCGAATACGAAGAAACGTCAGCAGTTTCGGAATCGCCCCTCAAAGAGGCGATCATCCATGTCATGTCGAGAGGCAAGCGCGGTCGGTCACTGTTTCAGCACGAACGCGATGGCATGAATTCGCGTGATTGGTCTGTCTGGCCATTCCGTGACAAGCCGCAACTCACAGCTTGCGCCTCTGAACTTGCTCAAAGCCGGTTGGGCCTCAAACCCGGCTAGCACCGCGTGCCCAAACGCTGCTTTTCGACTCTGGAAGCGCTCTCAAAAAAGTTAACAGCCAATCAGGAGTTATTCACAGCACCCAATGATTTGCTGAAAATCGCACAGTCGCGAACAAGGTTTCGTTAAGCTGAGAACCGTCATTTTAACCTCAGAAATTCGTCAGCCAGCGGGGGCCAGGTCTGACGTTTCAGGAGGAGGAAAGACTGTGGACAGCCCCAGAAAACGGACGATTCGGCGGTATATTGACGGCTATAACCGTCTCGATGAACAGCAAATCCGGACCTGCCTCGCAGAGCGCGTCAAATGGACCGTACTCGGGGATTATCAGGCCACTGGAAGCCGACTGGCTCCATGCAGCAAAACACCTTCTGTTAGCAATAAATCAGCGCCGCGCATCACTATTCGCCGTCTCACCGAGGAAGGTGAAACCGTCGTCGCAGAGCTGCTGACGGAAGTTGACCAGACTGATGGCTCAATCCTGCGGCTGGCCGTCAGCGAGACATATATTTTCGAAGACGATCTGATTGCCGAGCGCCGGGCATTTGTTGTGCCCGTCGCCAAGAAGAGAAAGCATCGGTCTCGCGCGAGGTGACTATTTCATCCCCCAGGCAAGCGTGAGAAAGCCGATACCTGTAATCATTGGCGGAAAGCTGAGTTGTGGAAAGGGCAAAAGGCCAAGCACCACCATCACAACCCCCAGAACCGCCATTACAGACATTACGGTTTTCTTTTTGCTGCTTGCGATCAACGCCATTTCATCTGTCCTTCTGAATCTCTCATCCAGCAACGCAGAGGCGACCATATAGTTCAGATTGTTATCAATTCTGATTTTCCTCTGGCGGATTGCGAAGTGCTGCGGCAGTGTCCGCATCAACGAAAATCGGAGGAACGCCATGTTCAGTCATATGATGGTCGGGTCGAACGACCTCGACAAATCAAAACTATTCTACGATGCGCTGTTTACCGCGGTGGGCGGTAAGGAAGGCATATTCGATCCGAAGGGCCGCCTGGTCTATCGTCACAAGGGCGCATCATTTCTTGTCACCAGGCCGATTGATGGTGAGCCTGCGACCTTTGCCAATGGCAGCACGCTGGGTTTCGCGATGGATAGTGAAGAACAGGCCAATGCCTGGCACGCCGCTGGCGCTGCGGCTGGCGGCACACCGATTGAAGACCCTCCGGGCTGGCGCGAAGGGGGCGGGCTGAAGCTTTATCTTGCCTATTTGCGCGACCCTGACGGCAACAAAATTTGCGCGTTGATGAGAGGCTGACGACACGGGCATGACCTCACTCATCCAAAGTCGAGGTCATCGCCGTCGAAATACTTATTTTGTTTCAGATGCCCGAACATCGGGTTTCGTCCGGTGAACACAGCCACTAGCGAGATTACGCTGGCAACCGCCATGAACACGCCAAACAGACCCGTCAGCGCCATCTGCCAGACGAGAATCTCAGGCCCCTTCAGCAGAAACCAACCGCAACCCAAAGCGACAGCCCCGCAGGCGACGAACATCAGCACCGAATGCATGCGTTTGAACAGCATGGCCAGAAACACCAACACGCCGAGCGCCAGGAACCCCCAGCCGATTTCCTTGTGAATGGGAATTTCATCAACAAGGTCTGCTGGCGGGAACCAGATCAACCAAACTCCGCAAAATATACCCGCAAATGCGACCCAGAACATGCGGAAAAGCGTCATGAATGACCGCTTTTCTCCTGAACTCGTTTTCGTCATGTCCGCCTCCTCCCCGACCGACCTGCACACTTTATCATTGATATGTGCCGTTTCAGAATCGTCGCGATTGCGGAAATCGCCCCGCTATGGTCTGACAGAGGTCAAGACACAGGGTGTAACGTCTATGACTTTCTCAAAATCCGGCCGCAATGGTTTCCTGCTCGGCACTTTTTGCTTTGCCGCAATCCTCAGCGCTTGCTCTCCCAACCAGTCGGCAGACAGTGGCGACAGCCACGAAGTCTATTCGCCGAAAGACCTCAACGCGCCATTTTACGTGATCAAGGAATACAGCCCCGATCGCGATCCGGTTGCAGACCTTGCCACCACAGTCGAACGCGCCACAGCTGAAGATAAACGCATCCTCCTGGTGATTGGTGGCGAATGGTGCATCTGGTGCCACTATCTGGCTGACTTCCTCGAAGAGAATGCCGAATCTCAGGCCGCATTCGACCAGAGCTTCGTTGTTTCCAAGATCAATTATTCAGACGAAAACAAGAATGAAGACTTCCTCAGCCAGTTTCCAAAGGCTGAAGGCTATCCGCATTTCTATATACTGGAGTCTGACGGCTCATTCCTCGCCAGTCAGGGCACAGCAGACCTTGAGAAAAACAAATCCTATAATCCGAAGAAGATGATCGCCTTCGCCGAAAAATGGCAGAAGGGCTGAATGACGCTATCATGCTGAATAAACTGAGACAGATCATCGTTATTCTCATCGCCCTGGGTCTCACGCTTTACGGCCTGGCACGCATCAGCGGCGTCGCCACACTCTGCCTTCAGCTGTTGGGCGTGATTGATAGTCCTGAGCTTGCGGCCGCGTCGGAAGATCTCATTGCCGCACTGCCAGATATGAATGCGAACGCCTTCATCCCGATGGAGCCGAACATCTATCTCGGCTACAGCTTCGCCATGGGTGTCGTCTTGTTTTTGGGCGGCGTTCTGGTTCTGGCGCGACAGCGCGGGATCGGCCTTGCGCTGATCTTCGGTTATTGCGCCATGTTCGGGCTGATGTTTGTCAATTACCAGATGTTCAATGCCAAGATCATGCATCTCGCCATTGTGTCGCTTCTGGCGCTTATTCTGACCCTACTGATCCGCAAGCCGCGATAACACCGCAGCTCACTGGTGGTTTCAGATCAGGCCGCCATCACGCGTTCAACTTCATCTACCAGCTCACGCAGGTGAAAAGGCTTGGAAAGGATTTTGGCACCGGCAGGCGTGTTCGACTTGTTCGACAAGGCGACAGCCGCAAACCCCGTGATAAAGACGATCTTCATGGCCGGGTCGAGCTCTGCTCCACGTCGCGCCAGTTCGATCCCGTCTATGCCCGGCATCTGAATATCCGTCAGCAAAAGGTCGAATACCTCCTGCTCCAGCGCTGCCAGCGCGCTGTCTCCGTCTTCGTAAGACTGGATATCATGTCCGGCACGTCGAAGAGCCGAAGTCAGAAAGCTGCGAAGAGAGTCATCATCTTCCGCGAGAAGTATTTTTGTCATGAACCTGACCTGTTAATCCACCTTGCCCTTCAGAAGTATCCCTCAGCAATGTAAATTGAATTTAAACATCGCTTTTCACTTGACGGAATCTTTTCTTCGAAAACCATACCACGCATGACGCAGCAGCACACGATTTCCGCATCATCTTCTGCAGTTCCGGCCGAAATGCCCGCCTTTTCGCTGGTTCGGCCAGAAAATGACTGCGCGCTGATGTTTTCGTCGCCGCATAGCGGGCGTCATTATCCGGATAATTTTCTGAAACTCCTGCGCGTACCGCTGATGGATCTGCGCAGAGTCGAGGACGCATTTGTCGATCAGCTGATCCGGGGCGTCACTCTGAGCGGGGCCGGTCAGATCAGCGCGAACTATTCGCGGTCATATGTCGACCTTAACCGCGCGCCGAATGAACTCGACTCGCGCATGTTCAGGGACGGACCACCCAATCCGCCCGGCGAGCGCTCCCCTCGTGTCGAGGCCGGGCTTGGCTGCATTCCGCGTGTCGCCTGGTCAGGTCATGACATTCATCGCCGGAAGCTCAGGCGCAGCGAAGCTGATGAACGGCTGGAACTCGCCTATCACCCTTATCACGCAGCGCTCGCTGATCTTCTCGAGGATATTGCTGCGCGACACGGTCACGCGACGCTGATTGACTGTCATTCCATGCCATCAGTCATTGCTGGCCGCCGCGTTCAGGCAGACATTATCATTGGTAACCGGCATGGTGGGTCCTGCGATGAAAGCCTGACGCGCACAATCGAGGACACACTGACCCGGTTTGGCTATCGCGTCCTGAGAAACCAGCCTTATGCCGGCGGTTACCTCACTCAGCTGCATGGCCGCCCCATGGCTGATCGGCATGCGCTACAGATCGAGATCAACAGACGGCTTTATATGGATGAAAACGAAGTCACCCTGAAACCGGGCTTTGAGCGCTTGCGGGAAGACCTCTCCGAACTTGCCGACCAGATTGTTCGCTGGAGCAAAAAAAAGCCGCGCCTTTAAGGGGCGCGGCGAAAGTCATAGGGAGGAAACGCCCCGAATGAGGGCGACAACGCAAAACGTTGTGAATTCAAAATACGCTGCACCGCAAAAAATGCAACCCCTTTGCTATGCTTTTTTTGCATAGCAGCTGTCTTTTTACGGAATACTTTACGCATTTGCAGCGTGAATATTGGTTAACCTTTGTTGCGCTGCAGCATATCGAACCCCAGAACCGAGTCGGCACGCAGTTTGCTCACCCCTCTCCAACCAGTTCCCAAATGGGACAGACGAGTTCGGAGAATGATATGGCCACTGATATTGACCTGCACGTAGGAAAACGCCTGCGATGGCGCCGTCGCCTGCTAGGTTTGACCCAGCAGGAACTTGCGTCACAGGTTGGCGTACGCTTTCAGCAGATCCAGAAATATGAGTGCGGCGCCAATCGCATCACATCTGGTCGACTGTTCGACCTGTCTCGCGCCCTGACCGTGAAAGTTCAGTACTTTTTTGATGGCCTCGAAGCCGCCGAGAGCGATGTGACCCCGGCAAACGACTCTGAGGCGCTCGAAGGCGATATTCTTTCTCAAAAAGAGACCCTCGAACTCGTTCGTGCCTATTATCGCCTTGAAGAGCGTCCACGCCGTCGTCTCCTCGAACTGGCGAAATCTCTGGAATCCAGCTCATCGGACGTTGCCTGATCGGCAAAGCTGAGGCAGTTGAAAGGCATGCAACGTCCTTTCACGCCTCGTTTCGAACTGACCTCTGATTTTCAGAACCGTCTGAAATTGGCCGAGCGGCTGGGGGATGCCGCTCGCGCCGTCACCCTTCCTCTTTTTCGCAATCACGGCGATACCGTCAACAAGCTTGGCGATAAGGGCTTTGACCCGGTCACGAAAGCAGACCGTGACGCAGAAGCCGCCATGCGCGAAATTCTCGATCAGGATGCCCCGGACGACGCCATAAACGGCGAGGAATTTGGCCTGAAGGAAGGCAGGTCCGGCTGGACCTGGTATCTCGATCCAGTGGACGGCACACGCGCTTTTATCGCTGGCCTGCCTTCATGGACAACACTTATTGGCTGCGCTCTCGGCTCTACACCCGAAATTGGCGTCATTGATCAGCCCTGGCTTGATGAACGCTATATTGGCTGGAGCCGCGGTGCGGAAAGCGTGATCCGCGGCGAAACAAAGCGGCTGATGGTCGATCCGGAAACCCGGCTGACCAATGCCATTCTCTCCACCACGGACCCCTTCATTCTCACCCCATCTGAACGTGGGGCTTTTGAACATCTGCGCCAGACAGCACGCCTCACCCGCTATGGACTGGATGCCTATGCCTACGCCCGGGTGGCCGCAGGCGACATGCATATCGTGACCGAAACCGGCCTCCAGCCACATGACGTTGCGGCTCTCATTCCGGTCGTGCGCGGCGCAGGCGGAGTGGCCTGCGACTGGTCTGGGCAGCCAGCCACCATTGGCCCACAACTCGTTTGCACCGCGACTGCAGACATCATGGAACAGGCCATCATTTCCCTACGCCGCTCAGCGGGCGGACGCTCCCGCATCGGGATTGATTGAGACCTCAGTCCTCAAACCAGCCGGTTTCGTAGATCCCCATGCCCCCAATCGGGCCACCAGGTGGCAACCCCTTGGCTGCAGGCGCTGCGGGAACCGGGGTGAAATCCCGGTTTTCGAAGCCGTCAATCTGATCGGAAAGCCAGTCAGAATGCGCAGAGCCGTTGACCTCCAGAGCCCCTTTCAGTGACCCCAGCGCCGCATAGGCGGCACTCTCCACCGCAGAGCTCGTATCCGCATCAATCACCCCCATCAGCGCATAGGCATAGCGTGCACGAACCGTTTCACTGATCGCAAGCTGACGCTCTGACCCGGCAGTCTGCATGATGGCGTCTTCAATCATGCCGAACATATCTTCTGCCCCAAATTGTTCCGCATCCCGGCGCTTGAATTCGACCAGTCGCGCAATCCGCTGTGGATGAAGCAGGACATCAAAGGTGAGATCAGCCGCAGTATCAGCCGCCGCCAGCGTGTCGAATGCAGGCGAAGCGCTGGCGCTGAACAATTCCCGTCCCGGATCAGCCGCAAACCAGCTATCCAGCGATGGCGTCAACAGTTCCAGCGTGCTGTCCGGAATGTCGAGCACTGCCGGATGAACCGTTTTCAGAATTTCACGCATGGCCAGACGCTGTAGTCCCGGATTGACCATGCTCGCAGGGGGCTGCCCATCGCCAATCACACTGTAGTTAAACTCAAGCCCGCCAACCATCTTGCCCGCTGCGGCGACCTGATAACGATGGAACAGATAGATCGGCACGAATACATCATTGAGCTTATAGCGCGGCTGACCGTGCTGAAGCCGGGTCTCATCAAAGCTCTCAAGCGCAATTGCTCGCACATTCAGCGCCTCGCGCAGGCCGTCAATCGGGTCTTCTGCATTGTCCCAGATGTTTCCGAGCGGGTGCCCCGTCCCGATGCTCCGCGCATGACTGTCATCCACAAAAACGAGACCATCAGCTATCGATGCCTGAACAAGCTCTTCTCGCGCCTCATCAGTCATGTCGCCATACAGCCAGGTCGTCGCGAACTTGTCCCACACACCAATGCCAACTCCATAAGCATTGCTGAAGTCGAGCGCCCCGTTCACCGCGCGGATATCCGGCGCGGGATAATCCATCACAGAGCCTTTGCCATATGTGCTGGCTGCGAAGTTATGCTGGAAGCCGAGCGAATGCCCGATCTCATGAGCAGACAATTGTCGAATGCGCGACAGCGCCAGCTGAACCGGGTCGTTCGGCGCGCCGGTATCCACGGCATCGACGCCCGCAAGCCCCTCAAAAATCATCCGGTCCTGACGCACGCGCAGAGACCCGAGAATGACATGTCCTTTCAGCATTTCGCCAGTGCGGGGGTCGGCAATACCGCCGCCATAACTCCAGCCGCGTGTCTGCCGATGCACCCACTGAACCACATTATAGCGAATATCGAGCGGGTGCGCGTCTTCGGGCAAAAGCTCCACACGATACCCGTCAGGAAATCCCGCCGCGGCGAATGCATCCGCCCACCATTTCGCACCATCCACCAGCGCGGATCGCACCGGCTCAGGTACGCCCGGGTCAATATAGAAAACAATCGGATTGATCGTCTTGCCGCTTTCATCCTTTTCCAGCCGATATCGGCGCACAAGGCGCTTTTCGATCGGCTCACTCAGCGGCGCGCTATAATCATAGTGTGAAACACTGATCGAGCCTGTGCGCGGGTCAGCTTCCATCGGCTCATAACCGTCTTCGGGCAGGCGCGCGAAGGAGAAATGCTGAATCAACGTAATATCCCGGCCATTGGCCGTGGTTGTTGAAACTTCCCGCCCCGCGTCAGCGCTCGACAATGTGAGGTAAGCATCAATTTCCACATTGTCCGGAAAGACATGCGTATTCTCCACGTCCACCAGCGTCCGATCCTTCGCAACAGAAAAGCTCCCCTGATCGGCATCCTTCAGATATTGCACCAGGTTCAGCTGATCACCCGTCAGAAAAGACGTCAGTTCAAACAACAGTCCGTCGCTGTCATCCAGAATGGGCGCGCTGGCGATAAAAGAGGTCGCAAAACTTTCGGCCACGGCTCGCGCTTCCAGCGGGCTGTCCGCGCTGGCGCGATAATTGAGGTTTTCCACCTCCATGATCATCAGATTGCCCTTGGGGCGAAATACGAGGATTTCGCCCTCCTGCCACCAGCCTCTGTCCAGACCGACAGGGTTAGAGCCGAGCCCACCTGTCAGCCCCGCTGTGTAGATCATACGCAGCGAAACACCGTCCTCATCGGCTGCCGGAACGTGCGCGAAAACCTGATTGGTCTCCGCATTCACATGCAGCGTGAAAAACCCATCCAGTCTTGTGATTTCCGGCGCTGAAAGGTCAGGCGCATCGTCTGCTCTGGCAGGGGAAACGAAAAGACAAACACTCAGAAACATGGCCGTCAGAACGGCAAAAATCGGCAGACGCATAGAACCCCTCATCACTGTCATTCCGCATCTAAGCCGGGATGGTATCAGCTTGTCGAGTGTCGCCCTCCACACACACAGTGTTCATGATCCAACCGCCTCGTCACAAACTTGCCATGCAAGGGATTTAAGCAAGATTTGAATTGCTGTCTGCTCGCCGCCTGATAGGCTTCGCAGGCAAGAGGAAGGACATTCTTATGAAACACGTTTCACTATTGCTGGCAGGCACCGCCCTTATCATGGCCGCCTGTGCGCCGGACGAACCGGCCCCAACGCCAGAATCGACACCGACCGAAACACCTGAAGTCGAGGCCAGCGAAGCGCCAGCTCCAGAAGCGAACGAAGTGCCTCCACTTCTTCAGGCGGAAGGCCGCACGGAAGAAGACCGGGAACGCGACTCCGATCGCAAGCCAGGCCGCACTCTGGCATTCATCGGCATTGATGAAGGCGACACAGTTCTCGAAATGGAAGCCGGTGGCGGCTATTTCACGCCATTCCTGGCCTACACAGTCGGCTCTGAAGGCACTGTCTATATGCAGAACCCACCTGCATTTGCGAACTTCTGGGGCGGCGGTGATCCACCACGTCTCGCGAACCTTCCAGAGCAGGTCGAGTATGTTGCCAGCGACTTTGACGACATGTCAGCCATTCCGGACGCTTCTGTCGACGTGATCACCTGGATGCAGGGACCACACGAAATCTGGTATCAGCCAGACGGCATGGATGCCCAGCTTGCCGAGCCGGACCTGACTTTTGAAGAAATCGCCCGCGTTCTGAAGCCGGGTGGCGTCTTTGTCGCCCTCGATCACGCCGCTCCTGCTGGAACGGCTGAAAGCTCAGGCGGTGACACACACCGGATCGATCCTGAAATCATCGACACGCTGGCGACCTCAAAGGGCCTGACCAGGCTTGAAGACTCCGATCTTTTTGCCAATCCAGAAGATGATATGACGACCAACGTCTTCGATCCGACCATTCGCGGAAAGACCAATCAGTTCTTCGTCAAATACCAGAAGCCATCCGAATAGCCGCGCTTCATCAGACGCAAAAAAGGCAGGTGAGTCGCTCACCTGCCTTTTCTTTTGGTCTGTCTGAACGGCTTACTTTTTCAGAAGGTCGCGAATTTCTTCCAGCAGCACCTGCTCGCGCGGTGGCGGAGGATCTTCCTTCGGTGTTTCCGGCTCTGGCTCACCTTCCATACGGCGCTTCATCGTGTTCATGCCCTTAATGATGAAGAACAGGCACATCGCCACGATCAGAAAGGAAATGACGTTGTTGATGAACAGGCCATAATTGATGGCAACTTCCGGCACAGCTTCTACGGCGTCAGTGGCTTCAACGCCCTCTTTCAGCACCAGCTTCAGCTCGGCAAAGTCAACACCGCCCAGCAAAAGCCCGATTGGCGGCATGATGATGTCGCTCACCATGGATTTTACAATGGTTGAGAATGCCCCGCCGAGAATGAAGCCGACCGCCATGTCAACCACATTGCCCTTCATGGCAAATTCTTTGAATTCTTTCATAATGCTCATGAGATCAGCCCCTTGGTTTGCCTCTCAAAAATCAGGTCTGAATTATTACGCCAGTTCGCTGAATACAGAAGCTTTTTTTAAGAGCCTGCCGCGTGATAGCAACTACCCTTCAGACAACTGGTCGAAATGCGCCTGATATCGACGCGTGCGCGGCACATCACCATCAACGGCCAGCAGCGCATCAAGGCTCGCCTCCATCGCCTCTAGGTTTTGCTCATCCGGTTCTATAGCGGCCTGAGCACGGACACGAATGGATTCTCTCAGAATGTTGAAATCCGACGATGGGGAGGCGAGTGTGAGCACCTCAATCGTTGTTTGGTTGATCTGAGACAGTGCCTCAGCGTAATCGCCGGTTTCCACAAACGCCGAGGCGAGATGGTACTGGAAAAACTGGTGCGCCGGGGAACCTGCCCCAAAAAGGGCTTCAGCGCGTTTCGCGACAGGAACCAGAATGTCGATTGCAGCCGCAAACTCGCTGGCTTCAATCAACATGACTGCCAGATTGCCCTGACCAACAATGCACTGCGCACTCTCTTCGCCAAGCATTTCGCAACTGTTTTCAGCCACCGGTCGCTGCATCTCATACGCGTCCTGCCAACGCGCCATATCCGCATACAGATAGCTGAGATGGCTTCTGGCAGAGAACGTCTCTTCCGAGGACTCTCCATAAATCTCCAGCGTATCGTCGAGATAACGCAAGAGCACGACTTCGGCGTCGTCATATCGACGGGCATAAGTCAGAGCGATGCCATAAAGGCCATCAGCATAAATCTCTCGCCAATGCGGCATAACTCCGGGAGAGAATGGCGGCTCACTCAGTAAACTGAAAACTTCGACCGCGTCAGCTTGTCGTCCATCCAGCCTACCCAAACACTGAGCATAGTCGAGTATCGATGTATATAGCGTGTCGATATCAGGGTTGCTTTGATCTTTCAGCTTGATGATGACGCGATCATAAAGATCTGCGCACTTTTCGAATTCGAGCCTGACCAATGCAAGTCGCGCCGTCGCAAATTCGCGAGCCAGAGTGACCTGAGGCTCGATCATATCGCCGAATTCTTCGTCGGCAGCACTCAGGCGGTCTCCAGCTTCCTGATACTTGCTGTTCGCAACCAGTGCGTGGACGAATTTATACTCGGCGAGCGCCAACTCAATCTCACCAAAAGTCGGATCATCGCGCATCAGCTCGACAAGAGACGACGCTGTTTCTACCGCCCCACTCATGTCCGACAGTCCCACCTGAACTTCGCCAACACGTTTCAGTATGTCGGCCTGAATTAGCGGCTGATCCGTCAGCTCCGCCTTCGCATTTTCAACAGCACGCTTCAGCGCGGCTTCAATGGTTGGCTGCGGTCCTATACCGTCCGTTCGAGGATCTCCTCCGACCAATACATCCTGAATGAACGTCAAGCTGGCATCCGCACGGTCAGCCTCCGCCACTGCACGCGTTTCAGAGCGGTTTGCCGTCCAGGCAAACAAAGATGTGGAGCAAATGCCCAATACAAGTACGGCGCCAATGCCGTAAATCCATGGTCGACGTGCCCGGGATATTTCCATCTTGCGTTCGGCGACAACCAGCCGGGCACGGTCAGCTTCTTCCTGGCGAACTCGTTCGGTTCGCGCATCGAGGTCGCTCAACCTGTCAGCCAGCACTTGCGCCGATGCAAGCCGGCCTGCCGGATTTCCTTGAGTGGCATCTTCAATATCCTGCCTCAGAAGATCAGATGGAATGTCATCATGCCAGCCCGTCGCAAACGGCATATCAATCCGCGTACTCAGCACCTGATAGACAATCACGCCCAGCGCATAAATGTCAGATTTTGTCGAGAACGACCCACCACTCACCAGCTCAGGGGCCAAATAAAGCGGAGTGGTTCCTTCGGCGCCGGGGTCAGAGATAATGGTCAGCCCGAGCGGCGAAATTCCCAGCCCCGCAATATCGGCGCGGTCGCCCAAAGCGCTACTTCCAAAATCGATTAGCTCGACTCTTTGGTCAGGAGTGATCAGAATATTGGACGGCTTCAGATCGCGATGAAGCACGCCTTTTTCATGTACCACCGCCACTGCTGCAGCAATCTTCGCACAAAGTGACACGCGCTCTGAAAAAGGAAGAGTTTCGAGCCAGTCTGTCTCTTCCGACAAAGACTTTAGATCGTGCCCGGCATCTGCGCATTCGATAAAGACAGGTTCATCTGCGAAATTCCAGTCGAGTATTTTTGCCACCGGCGCGTCGTCGGATCCGCTGACTGTCAACATCCGATACGCGGTCACTTCCCGTTTCAGCGTCGAAAGTGCCGCTGGCGTAGACGCGAACTTGAAGATGCGGCTCTCGCCCGTCTTGGCATGTTCCGCCCGCCAGACCTCCCGCCCTTCATTCGCCGACAATTGTGCTTTCAGGATAAAGTTCGGCCGATAAGCAACAGGTTGACCAATGGCCAGATCAAGTGAGCTGACCAGCCGTCGGGACAGGCGCTCTCGTTCAATTGGTCCGGCAAAACGATAGCCGATCCTTTGCCTTGTCTGGATCCTTTGTGCGCCTGACTCTCCTAGCGCCTTGCGAAGCTTTGCGATGGCATTCGGCAACACCGCATCGACAGTATTCAGGTCTGGCCAGACCGCATCCATCAACTCGTCCCGACCAACGACTTCGTCGACATGAGAAAGCAAAAACGCCAGAATATCCAGAGGCTTGCGCTCAACGCTGACGACATCGCCATTCACGACGAGCTCATAGCTCCCCGTATCGAACACCACATCGTCGAATCGATATCGGAAGAAACCAATCGGCGCACTTGTGTCTGACATACCCGCTTTCTCGCCCACAACTCATCCGTTAGAACTTCGTTATATCCCCGTTATGACAGAATACGTCCAGTGCGCCATTCCGTTTCTGGTCAGGTCAATCGCACCTGCACAGTCCTGAACCGAAACGAGGCACAGCATGCAAACCAAATCACTCATATCAAGCCTGGCCCTGTCCGCCTGTCTGGCAGCCTGCGGCGGCGGGAACGAACAACCGTCTATGTCAGAGGCTGGAGCTGGCGCGATATCAGACGCAACTCAGTCAGAGGCGAAAGCTGCTCCAGTTTCGTGTCCACCAGAGATCAGTAACCCTGCGAGCAGTTTTGACGGTCCGGTAGATGATATCCTTGGCATCAAGCCAGGAATGTCCCTCGAAGACGTCAGCGAAATTCTCGCCTGCCACAATCAGAGCTTCACCGCAGAGTTCGATGACAATTTCTTCGCGCGTCCCGTCGGGATGTCGATGGAGGCGAGAGAAGTCGCTCACTATACCGATTTTGAGCGGTGTTCAGAATATGACCTTTTAGGTCGTGACTGCCGCGAACCACGCTCCCGCGAACATATCCGCCTCGCACTGACAGGCTTTGAAGGCGAAGAACAAGTCGTCGGCATCTGGCGCATGCGCGGTTGGGATATGGGCGAAGAACCAACCATGGAGGCCATACTCAGCGGTCTCACCGGGAAGTATGGCGAACCGACCGAGGTCAAGAACTCTGGTTCACGCCGTATGATCACATGGGCTTTTGACCCTCGCGGTCGGCTTATCAAGGACACCAGCTATAGCGGCCCGGGCTGTCATCGCAATGTGTCTGCACGCATGCTGGATGGCTCCAGTTTTGAAACCCAGTGCGGCTCCACAATTGAAGTCTACATCTCTGGCGGGCTTGAAAATGATCTGCTCGTAAGCGCGCTGCACATCGCGTCTCTCAATCAGGCTGATCTCGTCCGCGCGCGCACAGCCTTTGAAGAGGAATACGCCGCTCGCGACGCAGCCCGACAGGCCGAAGAAGCCGCCTCCTCTCAAACGGAGGTCGACCTCTGATGACCTCTACATCCGGTTCCGCCAGCATCATGCTGCTGGCGGGGGCGACGATGCTTGCCCTCAGCGCGTGTGGCAGCGGGGACACTGAACCAGGACCCGAGGTTCAGAGTGCGTCAATCTCAGCAGAACCCGTCCGTTCTGCTGAGGGGCCGCGCCTGCCATCCACGCAAACAGCATCGTCGCCCAGCCCTCAAACTCTACGCATAGAAAACCCTGGCCCAGGACAGCTCATGGCGATCTTCACGGATATGGTTGGCAACGACATCGCTCAACTCGACTGGCTCAGTCGTCTGAACGTAAATGCCGATGATGACCTGGATGCCGAGCTTCCAACTGATCCGCTCAAACGCTGGATGGTGGAAACCACCCGACAGACCAGCCGACCTCTGGCAGAGCGGAAAATAGCAGAAGCCATTGCCGCGGGAGATCACAAGGCGCGCGAACTCGTTGTCAGTTTCAACATGCGCCTCAGCGATGGAACGCGGGATACATCATTCTATGACGAAGAATATGAAGAGATCATACTCGACTCGGTGCGCTCAATGGGCCGCTTTCTTCCCATACATTATGTTCCGGTAGGGTTGAGCTGGAGCAATCCTGATCCGTTCACCTTCATCCCCATGCCAAAAGATGAACTGGACGAGTTTCTCCGCGCGACAGGAAATGTCGGTAACGGCTACCGGTCGGAATATACTCTGCCAGTTCGCATGACATTCAGGCTGGATCGGGCATTCGATATGCCGGGTTCCTATAATGACAAGATCTCGGTGACGATTCTCGAACTTCAGGTCTTTGATCAGGATCGATCGCGCATTCTTTGGTCCAAAACCCTATAAGGCTGGCGCAGAATGGGGACGCAAAAAAACCCGGAAGCCTGAGCTTCCGGGTTTTTCTTTTTCAGACTGCCCGAAAGGGCGAAATCTCTATTCTTCGCCGCCCTCAGCAGCGTTTGCTTCAGCCTCGGCCGCTGCTGCAGCTGCAGCCGCTTCAGCTTCTTTGGCTTTCGCCTGAGCAGCGCGGTCTTCAGCAGCGCGAGCTTTACGCTCAGCTTTCGCTTCCTGGTTCTTCCGCTTACGCTCGGTTTTGCCGAGGATGTTCTCTCGAACCTCAATACCGTGACCGGAGGTCCGCTCAGCAATACGGGCAGACTTACCACGACGATCGCGCAGATAGTAAAGCTTGGCGCGGCGAACGCGGCCTTTACGCTTCACTTCAATGCTTTCGATCATTGGAGAGTAGAGTGGGAACACACGCTCAACACCTTCACCGAAGGAGATTTTGCGAACTGTGAAGCTCTCCTGCAGGCCACCGCCTGAACGGGCAATACAAACGCCTTCAAAGCGCTGAACGCGCTCGCGCTCACCCTCTTTAATGCGAACGTTCACCGTCAGCGTGTCACCAGCGGAGAATGCTGGATACTCTTTGCCCTCGGTTACGCGGGCGATCTCTTCTTTTTCAAGCGTCTCGATGATGTTCGTCATCTTCACTACTCCGGCTCGTGCCTATCGTCTTCGTTATATGCTTCCCAGAGGTCTGGTCGGCGGGTCCTGGTCAGGTCTTCCGATTGTTCACGTCGCCATTTGTCAACAGCGCCATGATCGCCCGAAAGCAATACGTCCGGAATTGCCCGATCCTCCCACACACGCGGTCGTGTATATTGAGGATATTCGAGCAAGCCGGACTCGAAACTCTCATCTTCGAGCGAGTCATGATTACCCGCGACACCCGGAAGAAGCCTCACCACTGCCTCAAGAAGGACCATGGCTGCCACTTCACCGCCAGCAAGGACATAATCGCCAATGCTGACTTCTTCGATGCCGCGCGCTTCAATAACGCGCTCATCCAGGCCTTCAAAGCGTCCGCAAATCAGGATAACTCCCGGTTCAGAAGCAAATTGCCTGACCCGGGCCTGAGTAAGTGGTTTACCTCTCGGGCTCAGATAAATCAGCGGTCTGCCCTCAGGCTGAACCGCGTCTACTGCTGAAGCGACAACATCCGGTCGCAACACCAATCCGGCGCCGCCCCCGGCAGGGGTGTCGTCAACAGAGCGGTGCTTATGATCGGAAAATTCCCGGATGTCCAGTGTTTCTAGCGACCAAATGTCATTTTCCCGTGCACGACCGATGATGGACGTGCCCAATATCCCCGGAAATGCGTCGGGAAAGAGGGTTAAAACTGAAGCGCGGTAGGTCATTTTTGTTTCTTATTGCTCGGACTTGTTGTTCGCAAGCTCACTTGTCCTGCGCCCAGCCCGGTCGGGCTGTTGGGTGCTCTTCACAAGCGACTGCGCAGGCGCAAGTTGCCTGAGCCGGAGGCGAAGATCAGCAACTGAGCAAAGGACAAACAACACGAGCGCAGCGAAGGCGCAGGCGGTGTGAGCGGTACGCGAACCACAAAGCCGAGCATAAATAAAGAAGTTTAAAGTCATGCCCGATGGTATTTCTTCACTGCGTTCAGGCCATCTGCGCCTTCGCGTTGCTCGTGGGGCGCTCTGCATCAACAGCCTTGAGCGCGTTCTATGTGAGCGCAGCGATACGAGAACAAACTAAAGACCACGCGCCCGAGGATGAGACCCTCGATCTCGTCGCTCTCCATGATGTTGCTATTCGCGCCGCAGAGCTGTTCGGCCACCCCTGCGAATCTGGCTCGCGCGTAGCATATTTTCTCGTTAAAGTTGATATTATGATTTAAAAAATATACAACCTGTAGTGAAATTTAATGATTACCTGAAGTAGTTTTCTGTGCCTTTTTGAGCTGCCGTTGCAACCTACGGCTGTTTTTGAAAAGGCAAAACCAATGAAAACGCTCCTTTTTTCTGCAATCTCCGCTCTCTCACTGGCCGCAACTGTGCCGCTCGCCAATGCGACTGTCAGTCCGTCAAACTCGGCTGAGACCAGCACAACGACAGCCGCACCACCGACAGGCTGTTGCACACCGGCAGGATGCGGAATCTGCATTCCATCTGCTTAAGATGTGACACGTTATGGGCCGATGCGATCACGATGCGTCGGCCCATAATCTTTACCCCGCCCGCGCGCGGGGCTCCTTCAGTCACTCGCCAACGCTCAAAAAGGCGGGAACTCACCCCTCCTCATCTGGCTTTACCCAACCCCTGCGGGTATGATCCGGCCGATACGGGAGGACATGATGGAATTCAGTCGGAAAACATTGCCAGATCAGCATTATCTTTACGTCGATCGGGAGGCGAGCATGAGCCAGCCGCAGACGATTGGCGATGCGATGGGGTCTGCTTTTGGTGAAGTGTTCGGGTTTTGTGGCCAGAATGGTGTCGCGCCGCTCTCAATGCCGGTCTCACTCTATCTTGAGATGCCCGAAGGCGACACGATGAGCTTCCGCGGCTGCGTTTTCGTATCTGAGGTCGATGCCGGAAAAGCCAGTGGCACTGTGAAACACGGTGTTATTCCGGCAGGTGAGGTCATGACGACTGTGCATGTCGGCCCCTATTCCCACCTGAATGTCAGTCACAAAGCACTTTGGGACCATGTAGACGGTCTCGGCCTCGACAAAGCTATGCCGGTCTGGGAACACTATGTCGATGATCCAACGAAAGTCCCCGAAGCAGAGTGCCGGACTGAGATTTATCGTGCAATTGGATAACGACTGACTGAAAGTAACGCCATGTATCGTATGCTCAGCCTCTTCTGCCTGTCTCTTGGTCTTGCAGCTTGCGCAACGCCGGAGCCACCGGAGAGCACGCCAGGGGGCGACGTTCTGGCCGTGCGGCTGTCCATGAATGAATGGGTGGTTGAAAACCTTATGGATGCCGGCATTCCTGACAATGCTCATGCTACACTAACCTTCACCGAAGACGGGGCCGTCTCGGGCAGCACAGGGTGTAACCGCTATAATGGGACATGGACGCTTTCCGGAGATCAGCTTGTCTTTGGCCCGATTGCCTCTACGCGCCGCGCCTGTTTCGGTGCACTAAACGACATGGAACAGAAATTTCTCTCTGTATTACAAGAACCAGCCACCCTATCTCTTGATCAGACGGGCCTGTTGAGGCTTCAGTCAGCCAACGGATCAATCGAGGCGAGATAGCCTTCGGGAAGGAGAGAGGTCATGTCGGACACTTCAGGCACGAATGATGCCCCAACAACGATTGTGCATGGTGCCCTGACGGCCATGCACATGATGGCGGCGGCAGATGAATACCTGGCCGAAACGGAAGTCGACCTGATCATTCGCCTGATCGAACAGACAACTGGCGAGAGCATTTCCATCGAAGCTGTGCTCGATATGGCCGAAGACCTGAACAAGCAGGCATCAGGCGGCGCGATCGTCTGGAAGAGCATGTTTGAGCCCTACAGGGACCTTTCTCTTCCGGCGCGCGAAGCCATTCTCAAAGCAGCTATCATGACAGCAATTTCCGATGGCGAGTTCCACGACAAGGAGCGGCGCACACTGGGCGACCTCGCCGACTGGCTCGGCCTCACGCCCGATGAATTCCTGACACTGCTTGAGCGTGTGCGCAGCGAGATGTCATAAATTTAAGTTGTATTTCTGCTCGCCCCGCCGCCTACTGCAAGCAGTTCAGGAAGGGGCGCATCATGAAACTCCAGGGCATCACGCTGACTCTGACCCTCATTGGTCTTCCGCTGTCTGCCGGGGCTCAGGTCTGGGACCCGGAAATCCAGGAACGGATGGCAAAGATTGATGGCGCGTGTCCGAACATCGCCACGCCTCGAATCCAGTTCACGGCAGACCAGTCTCGCGACCTGTCAGTAACGGTTTTTGACGAAAACCTGAAACTCATTCCACGTCCGGACAGACCAGAGGGAATGCAATTTCTGCCTCAGCCGAGATCGTCTCAATCCGTTGAGTGCTATTATTCAGGATATTCCGACGATCAGGGGCATGTGTGGGAATACCGGCTGGCACCACAGAACTAAGTCGGCGATTGCATCCTCATAAGCCTTCAGTCTAGACAGCGATTGAACTGATGCGCTGCTGGAAAGGCTGTAAATGTCCCACTCTCTGGACCCGGAAGACTGGCAGGCTTTCCGCGCACGTGCCCGCGATATGCTCGACACACTCATCGACCGTATGGAAGATTACAGCGACGGCCCTGTCTGGACATCACCAGACGGCTATGAACCGAAGCTCGACACAGCAGTTCTCGGACAGGGCGCCGTCAGAACAGATCAGGCGCTTTTGGAGCTCATGCAGTATGGTGTTGGCAATACGCACCCGCGCTTTCTGGGCTGGGTTCACGGCGCGGGCACTCCGTCCGGCCTGATCGCCGACATGCTGGCAGCGACCATGAATGCGAATTGCGGCGGACGAAAAACCGGTGCCATCCGCATAGAACGCGCGGTCATCGACTGGGCGCTTGCCACCTTCGGATTGCCAGAAACCGGAAGCGGCCTGATTACCTCAGGCACCAGCATGGCAACCGTCATCGCTCTTAAGTGCGCACGCGACAGCCGCCTTGGCTTTGAAAATCGCAAAACAGGGCATGAGGGTCAGGGTCTTGTCGGTTATACATCATCACATGCGCACAGTTGTCTGGACCGGGCCTTTGACATGCTTGGCCTTGGCGGCGATGCGCTCAGAAAAATTCCGGCCACGCCGGATGGCCGGATGAATCAAGATCTTCTTGCAGAAGCCATTCGGTGTGATCGCCAGGCCGGGTTAACGCCGTTTGTCATTTGCGGCACGGCAGGCACCGTTAATCGCGGGGCCATTGATCACCTGTCAGACCTGGCTGACCTGTGCCGCCGGGAAGACATCTGGTTCCACGTCGACGCTGCATTTGCAGCCGCGCTTCAGCTCAGCGAAACGCACAAGGACAAGCTGAACGGTCTTAGCCGCTCTGACTCAATCGCCTTTGATTTCCATAAGTGGATGCAGGTGAATTACGATGCAGGCTGCGTCCTCATCCGGGATGAAGACAGTCATCGGCGCACCTTCTCTGACCGGCCGGATTATCTGGCCGACATGGGCCGAGGCCTGGGATCAGACATGCCCTGGCCGGTTGATTACGGCCCGGAACTGTCCCGCGGCTTCCGCGCCGTCAAAATCTGGGCTCAGCTGATCGAACACGGCCCGGAAAAACTCGGTGCCGTGGTTGATGCGAATATCGAACAGGCCCGCTATCTGGCTACGCAGATCAAGAATACTCCGACCCTCGAACTTCTGAGTTATGATGATCTCAACATCTGCTGCTTCCGATATGTTGGCGATCAAGTTGAGACAGATCTGGACAGTCTCAATCAGGAACTCGTCATTCAGCTTCAGGAGAGCGGTTTAGCAGCGCCGTCAACCACACGGATCGATGGAAAGCTTGCCATTCGTGTGAACATCACAAACCACCGAACACAAACCGAAGATATGGATGTCTTGCTGGACGCAATTCTAAGGATCGGGCGGCGGATCTAGCGTATCGTCCCGGCCCATTTCGATCGGTCCTTGCGGATAATCTTTCCGCGCATAGTGGTTATACGGGTCAAGCTCATAATCCGTCTTTAATCCGCCAACACTTTCGGCCGTCGCCGCCGACAGGTCACAGACTGCGTGAAGCTTGTAATAATCGAAGGACCGGCAGATGAATTCTGTTGTCCGCAAACAGGCGCGCATACAGTCCTCAACCGATGCATTGCGTAGTTTCTTGTGATTGTAATAACGAATGGCGGCATCCGGAATCATGTCAAATTGGGCGCGCAGGCGTTTGGCGGGCAGATCGAAGCCCCAATACCAGACGGCAATGCCCATCGCGAGACTTGCGACCACAGCAAGTGCAACCAGTCGGTAATAATCCTTCAGAAAGTTCCAGCCCGCCGTGAGCGGCCCATAGAAGTGAACATCCATCCTGTTCACGTCGCCGACGAATTGAACGCCGACATTTGGAACAGTGCGGATCAACCTCTGCTCAGTTCCGCTGTCACCCAGCGCAGAACGCAACGCACTCAGCCGGCTGGCAAGAGCCGCATCAGAAACGGCACGTCCATGCCAGATTTCCTGGTTGATCCTCGTCTTTTGAACGGTTTCATTCGCGTTTTCGACCAGCAGAATCAGTAGCGCCATCACCTGAGGCTGCACGGCAATCACATTGCCTCCTGACTCCAGCACATGCCGTGTCGCATTGAGGGTAAACCCTTCAAACCTGTAGATTGTTTCTTTCACCTACGCCTCAAACATTTGGAAGCCTGCGCAGCTGACATTCTCATCGCTGGCCCATCGCGTGCTTCATCGTTTGATCTAGGTTAATAACCGAACTTGGCGAGTTAGAAAACCTGTATACTTTCAGGGATCACCTCGTTTTTTTAGGCGTCTTCAGATTTCTTCATGTGGCGGTCGCGCAAAGTTGAGCCACACTTGTGGTCTGGCTGGGGAGGGATCATGCCGCAGCCGGCAGATCAGCAGTCCTGTTCGATTGCGTTCTGTCCCAGTTCTGATGGCCCTTCGCCCAATCTGGGCCATCAGGATAAAAAAGAGCGCTGGTACGTCCCAGCGCTCTTTTCGTTTTGATGTCGTTGGCAAACGCCGGATTTTAGTAGCGATAGTGCTCAGGCTTGAACGGACCTTCGGGCGCAACACCGATATAAGCCGCCTGCTCCGGATCAAGCTTGGTGAGTTCGACGCCGAGCTTGTCGAGGTGAAGGGCAGCCACTTTCTCATCGAGGATTTTTGGCAGCGTGTAGACCTCGTTTGTGTATTCGCCCTCATTCTGCCAGAGCGCGATTTGCGCCAGCGTCTGGTTGGTGAATGACGCGGACATGACGAAACTCGGATGGCCCGTCGCATTGCCGAGGTTCACGAGACGCCCCTGAGACAGAAGAATAATGCGCTTGCCATCAGGGAATTCGATCATGTCGACCTGCGGCTTGATGTTCGTCCACTTGAAGTTTCGCAGCGCATCGACCTGAATTTCATTGTCGAAGTGACCAATGTTACAGACGATCGACATGTCTTTCATCTTGCGCATATGGTCGACCGTAATGATCGACTTATTGCCTGTGGCGGTGACGAAAATATCAGCCCGCTCAAGAGAACTCTCAAGAGTTTTGACCTCAAAGCCATCCATGGCTGCCTGAAGTGCGCAAATCGGATCAGCCTCAGAAACGATGACACGTGCGCCCGAGCCCGCGAGCGAGGCAGCGGAGCCTTTACCCACATCACCATAGCCGGCGACAAACGCGACCTTACCGGCCATCATGACGTCTGTACCGCGGCGGATCGCGTCCACGAGCGATTCCTTACAGCCGTATTTGTTGTCGAATTTCGACTTGGTGACGGAGTCGTTCACATTGATCGCCGGGAAAGGCAGCATGCCTTGTTTCATGAGGTGATAGAGGCGGTTAACCCCTGTGGTCGTCTCTTCAGACACACCCTTGATGCTGGCCTTCATCTTCGTGAACCAACCTGGTGACTGTGCCAGGCGCTTTTTGATCTGCGCTTTCAGGACTTCTTCTTCCTCAGACGAAGGGTTTGGCAGAACGTCTTCGCCTGCCTCAGCGCGGGCACCAAGAAGAATATACATGGTCGCATCGCCGCCATCATCGAGGATCAGATTGACGATCTCGCCATTTGGCCATTCGAAGATCTTGTCAGCGAAATCCCAATACTCTTCCAGCGTCTCGCCCTTGTGCGCAAAAACGGGTGTGCCCGCATCAGCAATTGCAGCGGCAGCGTGATCCTGTGTCGAGTAGATGTTGCAGCTTGCCCAGCGCACTTCCGCGCCAAGCGCCTCGAGTGTCTGGATCAGAACAGCTGTCTGGATGGTCATATGCAGCGAACCCGCAATACGCGCGCCTTTCAGTGGCTGGCTAGGACCATATTCTTCGCGAGCGGCCATCAGGCCCGGCATCTCGGTTTCGGCGATCTCGATTTCCTTGCGACCATACTCAGCAAGAGAAATATCGGCGACCTGATAATCATTTGGCATGAAACTGTCCTGCGTCTGGAGAAAATTCTGAGGGCTCTATATCAAGAGCCGACATGATCAGCAAATCATATAAACATTTCTTTATATGCTTTTTGAACGTGACATTTCAGCAACCTCCAACGAAAATACTTCCAGACCCCGATCCCATTGCACTATGATCAGGGCGAAGCGTTTGGAGAAACCCGTGAAAACCAAGTCACTCACCCGCCTGGCCTCCGGTATTTTTGCCCTCGGACTCACTTTTTGCGCCGGGCAGTCCGCATCGGCTCAGGAGCGCCTGCCCTTCTCAGGCGGTATGGGAGGCGACCTTGCGGGCGCTATGCTGGTCAAACCGGGCGGTATCCTGTTTTCAACCTTCGACGCCAACAAGGACTTTGAAATCACGGAAGATGAAATCGAAGTCGGCGCGCGGCAGGCCTTCGTGTTCGCGGATGCAGATGGTGATGGCTATATGTCTCCGCTTGAACAGCGAAATTGGGCTGGCCGGATCAGCAGTGAAAGCGATGTTCTGGCGAACCCGACCACATTTTTATCCGCGCTACCCGGTCAGGTTACCGAAGATGAGTTCGTTGAAGGTCTCCTGACCTTCTCTCAACGTTTCGCCGACGCCTCTGAGGATGGACGCATTTTCATTCGCGATTTTTCGTTTACGCCGGATCGCCCGTCTGCGCGGAATGTCGAGGCCGAGGGTGGTCTGGAACGTCTGCGGCGGCCAGTCATCACCGATCGCCCGAATGCAGGTGGTCTGCGCTAAGACTTATCTGTCTTCGCCGAACCGATTTTCAACAAGCTCAGAAAGCTCGCTGATTGCGGGTTCCGCATCTGGCCCAGTGGCCGAAATCTCGATCTCGCAGCCTTTGCTCGCCGCGAGCATGAGAAGATCCATAATGGATTTGCCATCAGCCTCAACGCCGGCACGTTCAACAATGATGTCGGCATTATGGGTCTGAGCCAGCCGCGCAAATGCCGCTGAGGCCCGTGCATGCAGGCCGCGTTCATTACAGATTGTGACGACGTTTTGGACTTTCATGTCAGCCAGGTCGGACAAGCACCTGCGAAGCGATTGAAATGTATTTCCGTGCTGCTTCCTGCGCCGCTTCTGCTGCTTCCGCCATGGGGAGCGTTGCGCGAACCTCGGAAAGTTTGATCAGCATGGGCAGGTTCACACCTGCAATCACTTCGATCTTACCCTGACCCATGACCGAAATCGCCAGATTCGACGGGGTGCCTCCAAACATATCCGTGAGAAGGATCACGCCATCGCCATCATCACAGGCCTGAGCTGTTTCCAGAATTTGCGTCCGGCGCGCGTCCATATCATCATCTGGCTCGATTGAAATCGCCCGAAACCGTCGCTGCTCGCCAACAACATGTTCCGTCGCTGCGACGAGTTCTTTCGCAAGTTTACCGTGACTGACTACAACGACGCCGATCATCGCTAACCCTTAAATCAGAGGTGATGCATCAGAGTGTGGCCGCGTTTCGGGCTTGGCAAGAATAAATCGACACGATTACTGATCATTTTACGGTCGTTATGGTCATAAACCGCAGAACGATCGGCAACTGTGTCAAAAGAGTGACAGGGGGCGTGTCATTTGTCCCGCACGAATGCAGGGAGCCTTATGAGGAATCGCGCACCGTGGACGGAATCACTGGCATCGAGCACATTGCTCGCCTCAACACTGCCATGATGGCTTTCGACAATTTGCTCGACGATTGACAGGCCCAGACCTGAATTCTGTCCGAACTTCGTCCCGGCTGGCCTGTCTGTATAGAAACGGTCGAAAATCTTTTCGAGCTTGTCGTCAGGGATACCAGGCCCCTGATCTTCAATCACGACTTCCGCAAAAAGCGTTCCACCAACGACCACATTCCGCCCTCGGATTGAGACCAGTCCATTTTCCGGACTGAAGGATCGCGCATTTTCTATCAGGTTCCGGAAAACCTGGCCCAACGGTCCTTCCCGTCCGATCACGAGGAGCTCCTCGACATTTTCCTCAAGCGTGAATTTCACGCGCGGCTGCCCCTCATCGCGGATGGCATCATAAGTGTCGGCAAGGTCTGACAACAGTCTTCCCAGATCAACACGTTCCATCGGAGAGCGCGCCGCCTCAGCCTCCATGCGAGTGGCGTTTGAAATGTCGGTGATCAACCGGTCGAGCCGGCGAACATCGGAGGCAATAACCCGGCGAAGCTTCGCCAGAGCGGCCGGATCGGTCACCCGCTCAGACGTTTCAACAGCGCTGCGGATCGAGGTGAGAGGGTTTTTCAGCTCGTGCGCCACATCCGCTGCGAAGGCTTCATTGGCAACAATCCGGTCAAACAAGGCCGATGTCATGGACTCAAGAGATTCAGCAAGCTCGCCAATTTCATCTCGGCGACTGGTCAAACGGGGCAGTTCCAGCTTTTCGGCAGCTCCGGACCCCACCCGGTCAGCCGCCATTGCCAGTCGCCTCAAGGGTCGAGCGATCATGAAAGACAGAATACCCGCCGACAAAAGCGATACAAAAATCGCGACCCAGATAAACGGCAAGAGCGCGGCGCGTTCCCGCCTTACAATATCGCTGACATCGCTGGCCTCGAGCGTCAGCACGCCAACGACAGCAGACACCCGCTGTATGGGAAACGACACCGAAACCACGCGCTCATCTCGTGACGTGATCCGCTCGCCGGACACCCGCTGGCCTGCAAGTGCGGCATTGAGCTCTTCTTCCAGAGATTGCGTCTGAAGGAGAGATTTACGTGCGCCCGACTGAAGCACGCGGGCAATCGCATCCAGACCATCTGAGACTGCAGCGGCTGTCTTCTCGAGAAAATTCCGTTCGGACAATCGTCCCAGCGCTTCTTCATCCACCCGGTCTGACAAAAGCCCATAGTCACCGATCAGACGTCCGCGCGAATCGTAAAGCCGTGCCCGAACCGTATTGGGCAGTTCGAGCCGCTTCAGTATTCGCCGGGCATTCGCATTGATCATGCCTGGCTCTGGATCACCAATTGTCGCGCCCTCAGCCAGCACAGAAACAATCAGATCACCTTGTGTGGACAAGCTCTCAATGCGCGCCTGCACAAGTCCCGTTCGCATCTCATTCAGAACGAGCGCGCCGATGACAAGAATCAGCAAACCCGCCAGATTGGACGCAAAGATCAGGCGTCCAATTCTGGAGTTTACGATAAAGGACCTGTCAGACTTCTTTGACAGCCTCAGGCCTCCTTATAGCGATATCCAACGCCATAGAGAGTTTCGATCGAATCGAACTCATCATCAACTTCGCGGAATTTCTTGCGCAGGCGTTTGATGTGACTGTCGATCGTCCGGTCATCCACATAAATCTGGTCATCATATGCCGCATCCATCAGCTGGTCGCGGTTCTTCACGAAACCCGGACGCTGCGCCAGGGCGAGCAAAATGAGGAATTCTGTCACGGTCAGCCGCACTGGCTCGCCATCCCATGAACAGACATGGCGGTTCGGATCCAGAACAAGTCGACCGCGCACGATCGGCTTCTGATCCCCTTCCACCTCGCCTGCACCGCGCGACCGGCGCAGAACCGCTTTTACACGCTCGGAGAGAAGACGGTTCGAACACGGTTTCCGGACAAAATCATCAGCGCCAATATTAAAGCCGATCACTTCGTCGATTTCTTCGTCTTTCGACGTCAGGAAAATGACCGGAATATCGGAGGTTTGCCGAAGACGACGCAAAACTTCCATGCCATCCATTTTCGGCATCTTCACATCCAGAATGACCAGGTCCGGAGGTGTCTCAGTGAGCGCTCCCAAAGCCGTCTGCCCGTCGTGATAGCTTCGGATCTTATAACCCTCTGCCTCAAAAAACATTTTCAGTGATTCGACGATGTTCTCGTCATCATCCACAAGTGCCAGCGTTGCCATCCCAGCTCCTTTCTCATTTCCCGATCCGCATGAGTCTTTAACAAGACCATAATGGGGAAAGCACAACCTTGAAAACAGACTTTCATGCGACCTTAAGCAGGCGTCTGTAAGATAATGTCTTAAAAACAGGTGGTTTATGGCCTCGCAAGAGACACATTTTGAACTCTTTCTCAGAAAGAGCCCGAAATCGGGATGGGTGCTGGCAGAAGCTCAGAAAGATCGCGGCAAAGCCATTGCGATCGGAAAGCGGCTGCTGAAGAGCCATCCTCACGGCGGCGTTCGTGTGATGAAGGAGAAGCGCAAGGCCGATGGCTCCTATGAGTCTGTTCAGGTCACCACGCTCGGAAATTGCGAAGATGAGCGCAAAAAGCCATCCCGTACATTCGTCCCGCAAACCACTTCTTCCTGCATGTCGGCCGGAGACCTGAGCCAGCCAGCTGCGCGCAAAACCTATCTTGAGGTTCTGCCGCGATTTCTTGAGCGCTTCAAAGTGCTTCCAGGCGAGCTCGTCTATCGGACAGACCTTCTGGAAACGCTGGAGGCCAGTGGCGCTGATATTACGCAAGCCATTCAGCGCGTGGCGATATCCCGGTCCGGCGGTGATGACCTCCACTCCATCGCACGTCAGCTGCATGAGTTGACCGATCAGGCAATCAATGACGTCTTCAAACAGAAAAAGAATGGCTTCTTCGTCCGCTATGAGGGCTCGCTGGAAGACGTGATGGCCGAAGTTGCCAAGCGTCCGAAAAAGCGCCCAGCTTTTGAATCAGCCATCTCTGACCGTCTGAAGCGCGAAACCACCTGGCCTAAGAAAATGGGCGGCCTGATCGAAATCTGGAAAGAAGCCAAATTTCTGCCCGCCGAAGACCAGAAGTTCGTGAACAACATATTGTCAGACTTTTTTGCGGAATGGATCGGAACCCAGAAAGCGCTCCAGGCCATTCTCGGAGACTCCAAGAACACAGGTGAGATGGTCAGCAAACTCATCGCGATTCTGGAGCCGAGACCAACCGTTCCGACGGTCACCGATCCGCTCCTGAACCTGCCGGAGGCTCAGGATCTCGCGGAGGCCATTCATCTCGGCCTTCTGCCAACCGCGAAATCAACGATTCTGTCGCGAGTCTTTGATGAGATTTCATCCAATCGGCGCCTGATTGATGGCTGCCTGCTGACGGAATTCCAGCTGCTGAAAAAATTCGGCGACAGGCTGGTCAAAATCCTTCAGGCCTCCCGCCGCGCTGAAATGTATGAATCCTTCTGCGCACGGTCCAAGCGTCTTATGGCGACAGATACGGTCGACGCTTATCTGGAACAGTTCGACATTGTCGACCGCCCCATCAAACTGCTTCAACTTCAGGATAATCTGGTCGGTATGGATGCCCGCCAGAAGCTCGTCTCCATTTTCCGGGGTCTGATTGGTCAGCCCCGATATGAGAGCGCCATTCTTGATGGACAGAATGGCCCGGTCCAGATGTTGATGGTCCTGCGAACAACGCAAGCCAAGCTTCTGGAATCTGATTTGCCCGAGGCCGACAAACTTCACGCGGCCAAGGATGTCGATGCGCTGGGTGTCCGTCTGGTTTCAGACACCTATCTCTTACGTTCGGTCGCTCAGAAAGCCGGCTCTCCAATGCTTGCCTCTCTGGCGCTTTTCCGGCTGGCCGCCGATGGCATGCCGCGTGGCCGGAGTGCGCTGCTTGCCGGTGTTTCAGCCGGTAAGATGCTGAAAGACCCTGACGCCATGGAAGCTCTGAGCCAGAATGGAGATCTCAAGGCGACGCTGCGTGAGCTGTCACAGCGCGCACGCGCCGCCAGTCACTTACCAGAGGCGAGTGAGGGCTGATCAGCTGCTCAGCCCGTTCTCCTGAAGAACAGCGTCAAAGAATTCGAGCGTTTCTGGTGCCATCCAGTCCGCCTCGCCTTCATATCGCGCGATCTCTTTGCCTTCCGGACCGTAGATAATCGTCGTCGGGAAGCCGCCAACAGCTGAATCATAGAGAATGCCGCGGCGCTTATCATAGAAGAAGTCGAGGCGATCACTGCTCAGTTCGGCCAGCTTCACGCGGGCATCATCAAAATCGGACGGATCATCTGCCGTTATTGCAACAATCTTGAAGCTCTCAGTTCCATAATGCTCCTGCAGGTCGGCCAAAGTCGGCATTTCCGCCACGCATGGCGCACAGAATGTCCCCCAGAAATTCACAACCACGACCTTGCCGTGATAATCAGCGAGACGAACTTCCTGATCATCCGGCCCCATTATGGGTTCAGTCGGCTGTTCAGGCGCGTCAGACCGGAATTGAAGAAGTGACATCTCGCCAACTGCCAGAGATTTTAGTCCGGTTCCGGTCGGTTTTGATGATGTGGCTTGTGTGCATGCATGGACAAATGCAACAAGGCCGATCAAAAGCAGAGCTGGAATTCCAATACGTGTGAGTTGGGGCATAAGTCTTCTTCTCATCTGGTTTTGAGGACAGAGATAGCAGAAATGGCAAAAAAACCAGAGTCAGGCCAGGAAATGTGGGGCGGCCGCTTTGCAGCGAAACCTGATGAAGTCATGGAGGCCATAAACGCCTCTATCGACGTGGATAAACGGCTCGCCGAAGAAGATATTCGTGGGTCAAAAGCGCATGTCACCATGCTTGCTGATCGCGGAATTGTGACCGCTGCTGACAGAGATGCCATTCTTTCGGGCCTCGATTCCGTCCTTGAAGAGATCCGCAAGGGTGATTTTCCCTTCCGCAAAGACCTCGAAGACATTCACATGAATGTCGAAGCGCGCCTCAAGGAAATCATTGGCGAACCCGCAGGCCGCCTCCACACGGGACGGTCACGAAATGATCAGGTGGCAACCGACTTCCGTCTATGGGTGCGCGAAGCCCTGACAACCCGCGTAGCTCAGGCCGAGGCTCTGATCCACGCTCTGCTTGATCAGGCTGAGCAACATGCCGATACAGTCATGCCGGGCTTCACGCATCTGCAAACCGCTCAGCCCGTCACCTTCGGCCATCACCTTATGGCCTATGTTGAAATGTTTTCCCGTGATCGGTCACGCTTCACAGATGCGCGCGATCGCCTGAATGAAAGCCCGCTTGGCGCCGCCGCACTGGCAGGAACCGGTTTCCCGATTGATCGTCATCAGACTGCCGAAAGTCTTGGCTTTTCTGCGCCTATGGCAAACTCGCTTGATGCCGTCTCAGCCCGTGATTTTGCAGTTGAATCAGTTGCCGCCTGTTCGATTTGCGCCATGCACCTCTCTCGCCTGGCCGAGGAAATCGTCATCTGGGCGTCTGCGCAGTTCCATTTCGTACGCCTGTCAGATGCCTGGTCGACGGGGTCGTCTATCATGCCGCAAAAGCGTAATCCGGACGCCGCCGAACTCGTTCGCGCCAAAACTGGCCGGATTTACGGTACGCTGCAGGCGCTGCTCACCGTTCTGAAAGGGCTTCCACTCGCCTATTCTAAAGATATGCAGGAAGACAAAGAGCTCACCTTCCTGGCTTTTGATGCGCTTGATCTCTGCCTTGCATCCATGACCGGCATGGTTTCCAGTTGGACAGTCGACAAACCTTCCATGCGGGCAGCTGCCGCTTATGGCTTTTCGACAGCCACAGACCTTGCAGATTATCTGGTTCGGGAACTTGGCCTGCCCTTCCGTGAAGCGCACCATGTCACTGGCGCCACGGTGAAGCTCGCTGAAGACAAAGGCTGTGATCTCGCAGATTTATCGCTCTCAGACCTCCAATCCATCGAGCCTCGCCTTACTGATGCCGTATATTCTGTTTTGACTGTTGAAGCGTCGGTCAGTTCCCGCCAAAGTTATGGCGGAACGGCGCCTGTTCGCGTTAGAGAACAGATTGCCCGCTGGAAGGAGCTCCTTGCATGAAATCCATCGCCCTATTGCCTTTGTTTGTTGTGATGACAGGTCTGTCGGCCTGCGGTCTGCGCGGCGATCTGGAGCGCCCGGCCCCTATTCTCGGGGAGCCCTCTGCAGGTGATCCGCCTGCTGCTGTTCTGAGTGGTGAGGAAGATGAGGACGACCTCTTCGATTCTGATGATGACGAAGCCACTCTGCGTCAGCGCACTCAGCCAGAACGACTTGCTGGTACCTCCTATCGTGATCCGGAAACCGGCACGACGTATTGGGTACAGAATGAAGGCGGCGGCGTGAAGCCATTGCCGTCTCCGACAACAGATCTTGAAGAAGGCGACCTGCCGCCACCCGTTGAGTCGAGGCAATAATTTGCACCATTTTGACTATCGCGACAGCGAGCTGTTCTGCGAAGATGTTCCTGTCCGAACAATCGCCGAGCAGTTCGGAACGCCTGTTTACATCTATTCCACGGCCACGCTGGAACGCCATTTCAACGTCTTGTCAGAGGCGTTTTCCAGTCAGGCCTGTCTGATTGCCTATTCGGTAAAGGCAAACAGCAATCTGTCAGTTCTCGCAACACTCGCGGCTCTTGGTTCTGGCGCCGATGTCGTCAGCGCCGGTGAGATGCAACGCGCAATCGCCGCCGGAATACCGCCTGGAAAAATCGTGTTTTCCGGCGTCGGTAAATCAGAGTTCGAAATCCGTGCAGCTTTGAGTGCAGGCATCCACCAGTTCAATGTCGAATCCCGACCTGAATTGCTTCGCCTGTCCAGACTGGCGGACGATATGGGAAAATCCGCTCCGGTAGCCCTTCGCGTCAACCCGCACGTGGAGGCGGGCGGACACGCCAATATTTCCACGGGTGCGGCTGAGCACAAATTCGGCATCGCCTGGCATGAGGCCGTCGAGGTCTACAAACTCGCCATGACCCTGCCTGGCATCGCTGTAAAAGGCGTTGATGTTCATATCGGCAGCCAGATCACCAAACTCGGCCCGATGAAAACGGCTTTTGAGAAGGTTGTTGGTCTCATCCGCGAATTGCGGGCACTTGATATTCCAATTTCTCGCGTCGATCTCGGGGGCGGGCTCGGCATTCCGTACAAAGATGGCGAAACGCCTGCATCGCCCGCTGACTATGCCGCCATGGTCGGGGACGTCCTCAACGATATCGACATTGAACTTATTCTTGAGCCCGGTCGGATGATTGCGGGCAATGCCGGCATTTTCGTTTCACGCGTTGAATACGTGAAAGAACGCGATGGCCGCCGGTTCGCCATTCTGGACTCTGCCATGAATGATCTGATGCGCCCTGCGCTCTATCAGGCCGTTCACGAAGTGCGTCCGGTAAAACGTGACGACGCGCTCCAATCACTGACTTATGATCTGGTTGGACCAATTTGCGAAAGCACAGACCGTTTTGCGAAAGATTATTCTGTGCAAGAATTGCGTGAAAACGACCTTATCGCGTTCATGTCGGCAGGAGCTTACGGCGCTGTAATGTCAAACCAGTACAATACGCGACCATTATGTGCTGAAGTGCTGGTGAAGGGAGACAAAGCGGAACTCATCCGTCGCGCTCCGACTTTTGAAGAGATGATCGCAAACGAACGTGTCGCTGAGTGGCTGAAATCCTGAACCTTCCTCAAATCCGGTCGAAAATTGGCCGGACACATGCACGGCTGACCCGGCTGCGCCTGTTTGAGGCATTCGCGATTCCAGCCGGAATTCTCGCTGCCGGGCTGGTTCTGGTCATTTCCGGCGCATTTTTCAGCCTGTCCGGTTCTGTCCAGGCAATCCTGTGGTTTGCCTTTATTGCCCTGTTTGGCGTTGCGCTGGTTCGCGGCTTTTTCCGATATCGCGCTGTCACGCGAGAAGAAGCACGCGAACGTCTGGACGAAGCTCATCCCGAGCGTCCGATTTCCGGCCTTATGGATCGCCCGGCAGTGCTGCTGCCAGAAACACGTAAGTACTGGGACCGGCACCGGTCGCGCCTTCTGAAATCCATCAAAACGCTGCGGACACCATTTCTGACCCGGGAATGGAAACGTACCGACCCGCTTTATCTGCGGGTCATTTTACCGGTTCTGTTGTTCGGTGTCATAGCGCTGAATGCCGACCAGGCCGTCACACGGCTCAAAGCGGCGTCCGATACAGATCTTGGTGCGCTGTTTGGCGCAGATGAGATGGAGATCACCGCATGGGTCACCCCACCTGACCATACAGGCGAAGCGCCGGTATTTCTGTCAGATGACGTCTCAGATGTTGACGTGCCAACCGGAAGTATTCTTACGGTTCGTGTCCACGGTCCCGGCACCCCGCGGTTGAAACGCAGAGCACTCACAGACCAAAAAATTGCCGGTCGTAAATCTCAGGCCCTGAGCAAACTCGAAGATGGCGCGTTCCAGATCGAGCTACCCGTTTCCGTACCGCAGACAGTCATGGTGACGTACTGGGGCGAACGTGCAAGCTGGACGCTCAACACTGAACCCGATCAACCACCGGAAATCCGCTTTGATGAAGCCCCAGGCCCGGGTGAAGACGATCAGCTGGTTTTTACGTGGTCAGCCGAGGACGATTACGGGCTCGCCTCAGTATCTCTGAAATTGCAGCCCGGCCTCGACTCCGGCCTGCCTGAAGACCAGACCGACAACGTCGCCATTGATCTTGCCGTTCCTCTGATCCGGTCTGTAGACGAGGCTGCAGAACTCGATATGACGCGGCACAAATGGGCTGGCCTTCCGGTCAGAATGACCCTGATCGCAACAGATGCTGCCGGACAATCAGGCGCGTCTGAGATCGTCGAGATGACGCTGCCTGAGAAACTCTTCCTTGAGCCTTTGGCCAAGTCTAGCCAGGAAATTCGCCTGGAGGTGCTTCGTGACCCTGAAGACTATCTGGAGGGGCCAACGACACCGGAACAATGGGAACAGGAACGTCAGGGACTGGGTGATCGTCTGGCCCGTGCGCCAGATGGCGTGCAGCGCGCCTCGCTCATGCTTGAGGCTGTGACCTATAAGCCGGAATTCTTTTTCGAAGACATGACCGTCTATTTCGGTCTTCGCCGCGCCAATGAACTGCTGAGATTTGCCAACGAAAAATCAGACGTCGAACCGATTGATGACCTGTTATGGTCTGTCGCGCTACGCGCTGAATATGGAACGGTTGCGGATGCTGCGCGTCGCCTCAACGCGGCACGCCGCGCGCTTGAGAGCGCGCTTCGCGATGGGGCAAGCGAAGACGAGATACGCCGCCTGATGGAAGCCTTCCGCAATGCTGCGGAGGATTACATCGCGGCTCGCATGGCCGAAGCCATGATGAATGGCGGCGAAGGTGGTGAGCCCCCGCCCGGCATGGACTCTCCGTCTGACACGCTTGGCGGAACTGACCTTGCTGACATGCTTGATGCGCTCGAAGACCTCACCGAAACCGGAGCAACAGACGCGGCGCGGCAACTCTTGTCCGATGTGACAAGCCTTCTCAATAATCTGCAGTTCCAGCAGGGCGGAGAGGGCTCCAGCGGCATGTTCGGCGAAACTGGCGAACAGTCCGAGGAGGATGCCCCCGAAGGTGAACAACGCCTTCAACGCGCGCTCGACAGGCTGGCAGAGCTGATGGAAGAACAACGCCGCCTCAATGACGAAACCCTGCAGGAGCGCTTTGGCACTGGCGAACAACAGGGTGGTGAGAATGAAGGCTCATCGTCGCAGCAAAACGGCCAGCAGCCCGGTCAGTTTGGCCAGAACATGCCCGGACAGAACATGCCAGGCGGCCAGAACCGTCCAGGCATGAACCAGCCGGGTGAACCCGGTAGCGGCGAAGGCGAAGCTGAACAGTTTGCACCTGGCGGACAGTCTCTTGCAGATCGCCAACGGATTCTGCGCGATCAGCTCGAAATGTACCTCGAAGAGAATGGCGAAGAGAGCGGCAATGGAACGGCGCAATCTGAAGAACGCCTCGACGAAGCGCGCCGGGCACTCCGCCGTGCAGAATCAGCTCTTCGACGCGGCGATCTCGACAGCGCTCAGTTCAATCAGGATCTGGCGATCCGCGAAATGCGCGATGCCGCCGGCAGTCTTGCAGAAAACCTGGATGAGCTGCGTCAGGCCCGCCGCGGAGAGAATGGCGAAAATGCGGTCAGCGATCCGCTCGGGCGTCAGGCCAGTGGCGGTCAGCAGAATGATGGCGAAGGAATTATCGTACCGGATCAGGTAGAGCGTCAGCGCGCTCGTGACATTCTGGACGCGCTTCGCGAACGACTGAACAATTCATCTGATCCGGAAGAGCGGGAATATCTGGAACGCCTGCTCGACCGGTTCTGATGGTCAATCAGTTTTTGACTGCGCCGAGATAAGGCAGGCCACGATAGAGCCCGGCATCATCCATGCCATACCCCACAAGAAATCTGTCTGGTGCATCATAGGCCCAGGCATCAAGTCCTTCTTTCGGCGCTTTAGGCTTCCGCGCCAGAACACAGGTCAGCACTTCGCGTGCACCTTTAGAGAGCAGGTGTTGCTTTGCAAAAGCCAGTGTCCGTCCGGTGTCAAACACATCATCGACGAGCAGAACACCGCGCCCCTTCACATTGCGCGACAAGTCCGCCCGAACGACGACTCGGCCTGAGCTTTCGCGCTCATCCCGATAGCTTTCCAGCCAGATGGCATCCAGCATTGGGTGCACATGATGGTTGGAAAGGTGACGCATCAAATCAGTCGTGAAAGGAGACGCGCCAAGCAGAATGGTGACGGCGGTCCAGTCGCCGGTCAGCTTTGGCGAAAGCTCTTCTGCGAGGGTTGCGATGCGCGCCTGTACTTCGTCTTCATCCAGAAGAACGTCAAACTCGGGGGTCATGTTGAAATCCGGCCCTTAGCTATGCTCGGGCGGGTGCTCATTTTCAGGAGGATGCGGGTCTTCCGGGTCATGATTATCCGTCGCATCACTGACAATGGCCTCGTCCGGCTCGTGGCTGTCATACTCGCCATGAGGGTCTGCCTCTGCCGGAGAATGACTGGTTTCTTCTGTAACGGGGCTGACCAGTCGAATCTGATCACTCCGTTCCACGAAGGTTACCGAGAGGTCATACGCATCGAGAGACGGGCTGTCGAGACGTGAGTTGAAACGAACTTCCTCGCCAGGCCCGATACGTGTTTCATCAGGCGTGATGAGGATGCTTTCAACGTCGCGGCCGGCATCGTCGCGCAGATCGACGCGAACATTTGGCACGAGCTGCGCTTTGTTTGTGACGTTGAAGATGCTGCCTGAAACCGTCAGCACGGGTGTCGTTCCATCAAACAGGCGTTCGGCAGAGAGATCGGCGAGTTCAAGTCCGAAACGGTTTACATCGAGTCCCGCCATGGCGTAGGCGCTTGACGCTTTCGGGAAGACCTTCACCACATCATCGCGCATGACGACTGCCGCTGCGCCAAGGGCAAAGAACACAGCCGCGGTTCCTGTCCAGGCACCGATTACGGCCATTCGTGAGCCGGATCTGCGACGCGCGATTTCTTTTTCGCGATAGGCCAGATGTGGCGCAATTTCCTCATCTCCGCCCTGCGCCTTGCGCATACGCTCGACCTTCTCACGGGAGAGATCAGACGCGTTGATTTCCTGCTCGAGGGAGAGTTCTGGCTGGACGAACCAGGAGTGCGTGCACGCCGCACACCGCACAGTCCGTCCTGATTCACCGATGGATTTATCATCGGCAAAATATTGTGCAGAACAGGATGGACATGTGAGGATCACTGAAGTCTTCTCCACTTCGATCGGCACGCTTCGTGCCTTGCCTGAACATCCCGACAGTCCCGAAAGGACTGACACTGAACATGATTACTGAACCACGTTTTTCAGATGACCAGCCCGCCATCCGCATGGCCAAGGTTAACCACGGGTATATAAAAGGCGACCATGTGTTAGGGGATGTTAACATGGAGTTAAATCCCGGCTCATTCACATTTTTGACAGGCCCGTCTGGTTCCGGAAAAACCACGTTATTACAGTTACTTTACGCCGCACAGCTCCCGCGGAACGGCAAGGTCTCCATCTTCGGAATCGATACTTCAACAGCCACTCGGAAGATGCTCACCAGCGTGCGGCGACGAATCGGTGTCGTGTATCAGGATTTCCGCCTTCTCGATCACCTGTCTGCTTATGAAAATGCCGCCCTGCCCTTGCGTGTCACCGGAAGGCCCGAGCGCGAATATCGCGACGACGTGATGGAATTACTGCACTGGGTCGGTCTCGGGGAACGCGTGCAGGCCAAACCAACCACGCTTTCTGGCGGTGAACAGCAGCGCGTCGCCATTGCTCGCGCGCTCGTGAACAAGCCCGATCTGCTGATTGCCGATGAGCCAACCGGTAACGTCGACCCGGAAATGGGCGAGCGATTGATCCGGCTCATTCTGGAACTGAACCGGCGTCTTTCGACGACAGTCCTCATCGCCACGCATGACAAATCGCTTGTTGAGCGGCTGGAAGCACCTATTCTGAGACTGGAGAACGGAATGCTTATGCATGAGCGTGGGCGGATTGGCTGACGAGGATGGTCTGAATGGCTGAAGCGAGACGAACGCCTCTTCTTCCCCGCGAAGATGCTCGCGAAGCTGCGCTGTTCTTCGTGGTCGCGGCTTTGTGTTTTCTGGCTGCTCTCACCGGGTTGGCAACACGGGCTGCCTACGGCGCGGCTGAAACCTGGGCCGGGCAAGTTCAGGGTGAAATCACCATCCGGCTTCTGGAAGGTGGCGATACCGCAGCGACATCTCTTGCGACCATGCTTGAAGAGCTTCCTGGTATTCAGTCAGCCATCGCAGAATCGCGCGAAGAGACCGAAGATCTGCTAACCCCCTGGCTGGGCGAAAACCTGCCGGAAGACCTGCCAGTTTCAAGATATATCGCTGTGCAGCTTGAGTCAGGTGCCACTGAGATGCCCGCAGCAATCTCCGAGGCGGCAGAAGGTGCCGGGTTTCAGATCAGTCTCGAAGAACATCAAAGCTGGGCGCGTGATGTTGAACGAAGTCTCGGACTTATGCGTTTGACCGGAATGGTTGCCCTGATCCTTCTCGTGACAATTGTTTTGTCAGTCATCGCATTTGCAACCCATGCGGCGCTTCTGGCGCGGAAGGATGTGGTGAATGTGCTTCACACTTGTGGTGCGTCCGACCGATTTATCTCACGTCTGTTTGAACATCGGTTCTTTAGTCTTGGCCTGAAGGCGGGCGGCATTGGCGCGCTCTTCGCACTGCTTGGTGCCATGTTGCTGTTTTTCGCGGCGAAACAATCAGGCGACCGAAGCTGGCTGCTGCCGCAAATGTCTCCGGATATCGGCACATTTCTGGTTCTTCTGGCGACGCCTCTGTTTGCCGCCATTGTGGCGATGGTTGCCGCAAGGCTGACGGTGACCAGGGCCCTGGGGGAACTGAGCTGATCACATGAAATTCGGCTTTCGCTCCTTTGTGATTCTCATCCTTCTGGCGACAGTCGTCGGCTTTGCCGACTTCAGTCGTTGGGTGACACGCGTCAGCCAGCTTGATGCGCCTGAAGCGCCACAGGCCGATGCCGTCATTGCGCTGACTGGCGGAGGCGGAAGCCGGATTGAAACCGCGCTCAGTATTCTGCAGGCCGGGTCCGGCAAGCGCCTTCTCGTCAGCGGCGTTCATCCCAGCGTAAATGTCGAAACCATGATCCGCGCCGCCGGTGGCACGCAAGCCATGTATGACTGCTGCATTGATTTTGGTCGCGAAGCTGATTCCACTGAAGGAAACGCCATCGAAGCGGCCAAATGGATGGCAGAAAACAATTTTCATTCGCTGGTTCTGGTGACCAATGACTATCACATGCCGAGGTCCCGGCTCTGGTTTGATAAAAAGCTCGGAAATTTTGAAATTATAGATTATCCCGTGGCCTCCAGCTATCAGCCCGCCCGGTGGTGGCGGTCCTGGAGATCAACCCGCGCGCTGGCACTTGAATGGTCCAAGTACCGCGTCACAACCCTGATGATGACTTTCGACACATGAAACTGTTCCGATCCTGGCTCTTCGTCCTTTTTCTCTATGGAAGCATGGGCATTCTCGGAATTGTCTGGCTCCCGGCACTCTTGCTGCCGCGTTCGGCAACCATGCTTGGCATTCGTATCTGGGCGCGTATGGCGCTCTGGGGCATGCGCGTAATTTGTGGTGCCACCACCGAGATTCGCGGCACTGAGCACCTGACGAAAGAGCCGCTTCTGGTTGCCAGCAAACACCAGAGTACGATCGACACCCTCTTGCCGTTTCTGTACCTGAAGGATCCGTGCATCGTTCTGAAAAAGGAACTTCTCTGGTATCCTGCCTTCGGCTGGTATGCCATGCGCGCGAACATGATCGCGATTGATCGCAAGGGCTCCACCAAAGCTCTGAAATCCATGGCCGAACAGGCCAGAGCAGCTGCCGCTAAAGGGCGTTCAATCCTCATTTTCCCTGAAGGTACGCGCAATCCCCCCGGCACGCCGGGTGACTACAAGCCGGGCATTGCCCTCCTCTATAAGGAAATCGGTCTCGACTGTCTGCCGGTTGCGTTGAACACAGGCGTTTGCTGGCCGCCCAAGGGCGTGATGCGCGAGCCGGGAAATATGGTTGTCGAATTCCAGCCCATCATCGAAAAAGGTGTTCCGCGGAAAGCCTTCATGAAACAGCTTGAAACCAGTATTGAAACCGCGAGCAATCGCCTGCTCGAAGAAGCGGGTGCCGAACCCGTCATCGCTGAGCAGGCGCCAGCATGAGCTCCCGGAAGTCATCATCCGGCAAGTTTCCATTTTTCCTGACAGGCTTTGTGCTTGTCGTCGTCGCGATTTATTGCGGTTATTGGGTCTGGATGTCCGGTGTTATCAAACAGGGCGCACTGGATTGGGTTGATGACCAACGCGCTATGGGTCGCGAGGTCAGCTATTCAGATCTGTCCGTTGGCGGTTTCCCCTTCCGCTTCGTTCTGGAAGCTGAGAACCCCATCCTCGGCGATCCTGACATGCAGTCACGTTGGGAGGGTGATCAGCTACAGATGATCGCCATGAGCTGGAACCTGCACCATATCATGGTGCGCACGCCGGGCGCCAATTTCCTCAGCTTACCGGACCTTGAACCCTTCACACTGACGGCTTCGTCCAAGTCGATTGCCAGCCTCCGAATAGAAGATGGGTATTTGCGTCGTTTTGGTCTGACGTTTCCGGAAGCCGAAGCAATCACGGAAACGGGTCGACAATTCACCCTCACAGGGTTTGAACTTGGTCTCGCTCCAATGCCAAACTCTCCTGATGATCTTCAGTTTGCTCTGTCACTCGAAACACTGGACCTGCCCAACGCCATTCCGGACGCTGAATGGCTGGGCGAAGAAGTTCGCGAACTGATTATCTGGATCGAAGTAGAAGACTTCTACCCGGTCGCGGAGGGTCGCAAATCACAAGTCGACTGGCGACTTGATGAAAGCAAGATCCATCTGCGACGTGGTGAGATCGATATGGGGCCGCTGGACCTGGCCAGTCGCGCCAGTTTCACGCTCGATCGCGATCTCAATCCGGATGGAACAGTTGGCGTTCATCTCAGCCGGATTGATGAACTGAAAGCCGCGCTTCGAACCGCAGGCTTGCTGACCACCGAAAACGAGTTCGTCATCACAACCATCGGGAATATCAGCAAGAACGATAACTTCGCGACTGTTCGCGTGCAGGACCGCAAAATCTCACTACTCGGGCGGACGCTCGCCGAATACTGATCAGGCAAACCTTGGGACTTTTATCCCGGCCTTGAACTTCTCAAACGCCATCACGTCTTCAATCCGGCGATCCAGAAAGGCCTTCCAGCCCTCCCGGTCATCAGGTGCTTTGCGCCAGACTGCCAGTGTCGACGCAAGCACGGCAGTCAACGTCGTGCGTTTCGATGCGTAGGTAAATCCGGTGGAGGTATCGCCAATCCCGGTCCACACCGTATCAGCGATCTCCCAGATCATGTGCGGGCTGGACATCACACTCAACGGCCGCACACAGATCCAGTCCAGCGCCTTCATGGCGGCGCCGGGGTGCTCGGAATAGCCCTCAAGCCAGAGCTCAACACCACGTGTCACCTTCTCCCGAATTCGCATTTCTGCGAGCGGTTCATCTTTCAGCGCATTTTTCAGCTTGTCCCGGCTAATCTCGAACCAGGCCGCGACAAGCGACGTCACGCCATCTGGCAGGGCATAGGCAATCTCGTCGCGCGAGACGCCACATGCCGTACAGGCGTCATCAAAAACACGGTCTGTCCAACCGTGTTCAGCGGCTATAGGCGCGGCGGCAGCAAGAATTTTTTTCTTAACCGCGACAGAAGGTGCAGGATCAGGTGTAGGCATTTCCAATTCCATGTGGTATGAGCGCGGCTTCCGAACAAGAGTGTCCCAATTCAGGGCGCTAAACAATAGCGTGCGGTTCCGGCCGTATCAGTCATTGAGAGAATGGAGAGAGTCCCATCGTACAGATTGTTGTGCGCGACAATAACGTCGATCAGGCCCTGAAAGCGCTGAAGAAAAAGATGCAGCGTGAAGGTCTTTTCCGCGAAATGAAACGTCGTAATCATTTCGAAAAGCCATCCGAGAAAAAAGCACGTGAGCGCGCGGAAGCTGTCCGCCGCGCCCGTAAACTTGCTCGCAAGCGCGCTCAGCGCGAAGGCCTGCTCGGTAAATAAGCCGACTGCGATTTACGTCACGAACCCCTCCACCATGCGGTGAGAGGGGTTTTTGTGTTTCTTCAGCTTGTCTTGGCCTTCGATTTGCCGAGCCAGCCAAACAGCCATTGCCGTGCCTCGGCTAGGCCGGCGCCATGAACCGCACCTGCGCGATAAATCTGTGCCGCGAGCCAGAGGATCAGTCCGGTAAACATCGCCATCCAGATTATCTGCGCCGCAAGTTTCCAGAGCGGCGGATCATTCGGCACGCTCAGAATAATCAGGAATGGCGACAGAACCGGCACCCAGGTCAATGTCGACAACAGGGGCGAGTCCGGGTTCGACAGCGACACAGGCAGCAAGGTCAGCGGAATAATCATCATGATGATGACCGGGCTCAGCAAAGACTGCGCTTCCTGAATGGTGTCACACAAGGATCCGAGCGCCAGAAAGATCGATCCAAACATCAGATAGCCGAGAATAAAGCTGATAATTGTCGGGATGATGAGCCGGGGATTAGCAATTTCCGCCAGTCCTTCCGCAACATCAGGCGGAATGACATCTCTTGCCACCAAAAGCATCACACAGGCAGATGTCGTCCAGATGGCAATCAATGTGAAGCTCAGCATCAACACGCCGAACAGCTTCCCAGCCAGCAATTGCGGCAGGGTGACACTCGTCAGGAGCGAGTCGAATATCTTGTTGGACCGCTCCTCAATCGTGCCCGTGAGAAGATAGTTCACGACTGAAAAAATCAGGAGCCAGAGGAGAAACGAAAATCCCATCGATATGATAAATGGCGCCTGATCAGCAAATCGTACATCGCCATCGACCTCCAGTGAGGATGGGCTTCGCTTGTTCAGCGGCAGCGTTTGTTCCGGAATTTGCTGAAGAATATCCGGGCTTATGCCCTGCTCGGCAAACACCTTGTCTCTCGCCAGTCTCTGAAGAACAAACTCAGCACGATTGGCGAGCGTGTCATTCATCACATCATCGCTCCAATAGGCGACGTAGTCAGCCTCCACGACGAACACAGCGAAAAGCGGGCGATCACCCAATGGCCCAGATACTGTTCGTTCACCGGTCAGATAGGCACGGAGCTCGTCAATATTCTGCGTCGGCGCCGGTACTTTGATGAAGTCTTCCGTATCGAGGCCGAGAGCGATCTCCGGAATTGCCGCTTTGGCGGCTGCAGAAGGGTCAGGGGTGGTTTCCAGAGCGCGCTCATAAGCGGCGAGCTTCGCATCCTCATCGAATTGTGGATCCAGCAATCCGCGTTCCTCGATCAAAGATCGAATATCAGCGTCGGTTTGTTCCAGCACATAGTCCGAATAGGCAGAGGAAAACGCATCATCCGGCTCAATCACAGAGAAATATC
>NZUJ01000049.1 GCA_002701295.1 Ponticaulis sp.
AACTCGGCCGAAACTGTATTCTTGCCGCATTTGGGGGCCTGTCAGGATCTGTTACCGCGGGTGACAATGTTCAGATGGGCGGACGTGTCGGTATCGCAGATCACGTCAAAGTCGGTGACAATGCACGGTTAGCTGCTGATTCTGCAGTCATGAGAGATATTCCAGCCGGCGAAACCTGGGGCGGTGCGCCGGCAAAAACGATTTCCAGCTGGATGCGTGAAGTTGCATGGCTGTCGAGAGAGGCGCATAAGAAGCAAACGAGAAAAGGGTAGTCCCGGTGGCGCAAATTCATCCTACGTCTGTTGTCGAAGACGGCGCCCAGATTCATGAAAGTGTTTCAATCGGTCCGTTTTGCTGGATCGGCCCGCAAGCCAAACTTGATGCGGGGGTAAAGCTCGTCAGTCATGTGACGGTGATTGGTCAGTCTCATATTGCTGAAGATTGTGAACTTTTCCCAGGCGTTGTTGTTGGTGGTCGCGCTCAGGTTCTGGGTGCAAAAGATGGCGAAGATCGTGTTGAAGTCGGCGCCAGGACCATCTTGCGAGAGGGCGTGACCATCCATGGCGCTAGTGCCGGGAAAGACGAACCCACACGTGTCGGCTCTGACTGCTTTTTCATGAACAATACCCATGTCGGACATGATTGTCAGGTTGGGAACAAATGCGTGTTCGCGAACAATGCGATGGTCGGTGGCCATTGCATCGTCGCCGATCAGGTCTGGTTTGCTGGTAATACGGCTATTCATCAGAATAGTTGGATCGGTGAACATGCCTTCATCGCTGCAGGTGCGCCGATTACTGGCGACGTGATCCCGTATGTGTCGACCAATATGGTCGCTTCCAGCTTTTCGACGCTAAATGTGGTCGGGCTGACGCGTCGCGGTTTCTCCCGTGCAGACATGAAAGAGATGCGTCAGTTGATCAGATTTGTCTTTGCATCCGATCAGGGAACTTTTTCTGAGCGTGTTGACGCGGCTTCGTCGGAGTTTGCCGGACGCCCGCTGGCTGAGAACATTTTGAAGTTCATCAAGCATCCAAGATCTGGAAGAAAACTCTGCACCTACGAAGGCTGAACCATGAAACTTGGGTTGATTGCAGGAACCGGAGATCTTCCGAGGCAGATTGCAGAAAATCAGCGAAACGCAGGCACGCCAGTCCACGTGATCGCGATCAAAGGGTTTGAAGAGCCCTGGATCAGTGATTTTTCTCACGAAGTTTGCGGAATTGCGGAAATTGGTCGCGCCATTAAAAGCCTCAAGAAGGCTGGCTGTGATACGCTCTCCTTTATCGGGAACATCAAACGACCGGACTTCGTGAACCTGAAGCCTGATCTCAAAGGCATGTCGGTCTTACCGAAAATTGTATCTGCGGCCCGTAAAGGCGATGAAGCCCTTCTGAGAAGTATTGTCGGCATCTTTGAGGAAGATGGCTTTACCGTGGTCGGTGCGCACGAATTGATGTCTGGATTATCGCGCGGGGCGGAAGTGATCGTCGGTCGCGACGGTCTTCATCAGCTGGGAGCGGATATTGAAAAGGCCTTCCGTATTGCTGGCGAAATGGGAAAACTCGATATCGGTCAGGGCTGTGTCGTATGCAACGGTCTGGTTCTGGCTGTAGAAGCCCAAGAAGGCACCGATGAAATGCTGAAACGCGTTTTCCGGCTCCCGTCCGAAATTCGCGGCGATGAGAATGCCCGCGCGGGGGTGCTGGTGAAGCGACCAAAGCCCATTCAGGAAAACCGAATAGACCTGCCGACTATTGGGCCATCGACGGTCAGACTGGCGTCGGAAGCTGGCCTTAGTGCAGTGTGCGGCGTGGCAAATGGGGCTTTATGGGTGGAACATGCAGAAACTGCTCGCCTTGCAGAAGCGCTGGGCGTTGCGCTGGTCTCTTTGACGGAAGAAGGCAAGCTGCCGTGACCACCGACGTTTATTTTGTCTCTGCTGAGCCTTCTGGAGACGATCTGGCCGTTGAGGTTATCAAAGAACTGAGACAGCTAAATACCTCGACACAGGTCGAGGCGATTGGCGGAAAGCGGCTCCAGTCAGTGGGGCTAACCTCGCCCGTAGATGTATCTCCTCTCAGCGTGGTTGGATTTGTCGAAGGCATCAAAATCTACAGTGAAGTAGTGAAGATCGCTGATGAAGTGGTAGAGCTGATCATCAAGTCAGGCGCTCGCCTGGTCGTTCTGGTGGACTCCTGGGGGTTTTCAATCCGCGTTGCAGATCGGCTTAAAAAGCGATCGCCAGATATTAAGATTGTCAAACTGGTAGGGCCGCAGGTCTGGGCGACACGGGCGGGGCGCGCCAGGACTCTATCGAGGGTGGTCGATCACCTTCTGTGTATTCATGAATTTGAAACCTCGTTTTATGAGCCCTACGGATTGCCCACAACGGTCATTGGTAACCCAGCGCTCGACCGCACGCCGAAAGCTGACGGCCAATCCTTCAGAGATAAGCACAGCATTGCCGAAGACGAGCAAATCGTCCTGATTTTGCCGGGCAGTCGCGGCGGTGAAATCAAGCGCGTTGGGCCGACTTTTGCCGAAGTTGCGCGGACGTTATCCGAGCGACAGCCAGAGGCGCCACGAATCTGCGTGATTGTCTCTCCAAGCGTCGAGGAGCAAGTGCTTGCGCCTGAGGCTGGCTGGCCTGAGGGAACGTTATTCGTAACGGACGAGACCGAAAAATATGACTGCATGTCGGCGGCCGATGTCGCGTTGGCCTGTTCGGGCACGGTGACGACAGAACTCGCCATACAGGGCTGTCCGATGGTGGTTGGATACAAGTTTGGACTAACGACCTGGGTATTGGCGAAGTTTCTCTTCAAGTCGGATTATGCGACTTTGTTTAATGTGGCTGCAGATAAAGCCGTTGCGCCAGAATTAATTCAGTTCGACCTCACGGCAGAAAACTGTCTTCGCGAAATAGAGTTGCGATTGACTGATCCTGCGATGGCTGAGCATCAGCGACAAGAGCAATATGAGGCTCTGAAAGCAATGGGTTGGGGCCGCAAGCCAGCACACAAGATTGCGGCAGAAACGCTGGCGGGAATGTTGGCTCCATAAGAAAACGGCGCCCTTCAAGGAAGAGCGCCGCAGTGTTCTTAGAGACTTCAGAAACTATCGTTTGTCCATTGGGAGATAGTCGCGCTCTGAAGCGCCTGTGTAGATCTGACGTGGACGACCGATGCGTTGTGTCGGGTCAGACGTCATTTCGTCCCACTGAGCAATCCAGCCAACCGTACGAGCGAGTGCGAAGAGCACCGTGTACATTTCTGTCGGGAAGCCGAGCGCGTTGAGCGTGATGCCGGAGTAGAAGTCGATGTTCGGATAGAGTTTTTTGGAGACGAAGTATTCGTCTTCGAGAGCGATCCGTTCGAGTTCCATCGCAACTTTGAGAAGTGGCTCTTCGCGCTTGTCGAGGACGTCGAGCACTTCGTGACATGTCTTCTGCATGACTTTGGCGCGCGGGTCGTAGTTCTTGTAGACACGGTGACCAAAACCCATCAGGCGGAATGGATCGTCCTTGTCTTTGGCGCGGCGCACGTATTCAGGGATTTTGTCGACTGAACCAATTTCACGAAGCATGTTCAGAGCGGCTTCGTTAGCACCACCATGGCTTGGTCCCCAGAGACAAGCGATACCCGCAGCGATACATGCGAATGGATTGGCGCCAGAAGAACCAGCCAGACGGACGGTTGATGTCGATGCGTTTTGCTCATGGTCAGCATGAAGAATGAAGATCTTGTCCATCGCGCGAGCGAGGACCGGGTTCACTTCGTATTCTTCAGCTGGCACTGCGAAACACATGCGCAGGAAGTTCTCAGAATAGCTGAGATCGTTGCGTGGGCTGATAAATGGTTGACCAACAGAATACTTGTGAGCTCGGGCCGCGATGGTTGGCATTTTCGCGATCAGGCGATGGGTCGCAATCATGCGCTGCATCGGATCGTGAATGTCCGTTGAGTCGTGATAGAATGCGGACAGAGCGCCGACCGTACCGACCATGATCGCCATTGGGTGCGCATCACGGCGATAGCCTTCGAAGAAGCGATCGAGCTGAGTGTGCAGCATGGTGTGGTGGGTGATCGTGTGCGTGTAGTCATCCAGCTGTGCCTTGGATGGCAGCTCGCCATGGATCAAGAGGTAGCAAACTTCGAGGAAGTTCGACTCGTCTGCGAGCTGGTCAATCGGGTAACCGCGATAGAGCAGAACGCCTTCATCACCATCAATATAAGTGATTTGAGATTCACAGCTCGCTGTAGAGGTGAAGCCCGGATCGAGTGTGAACATGCCTGTCTGAGCATACAAGGATTTCACGTCGATGACGTCTGGTCCGACAGCACCGGACAGAACAGGGAGGTCGACTGATTTGCCTCCAACATTCAACGTGGCGGAGCCGTTTGGTTTCGTCTTGTTTTCCATCAGTGTGTCCTCATGCGTTTATTAGTGTGTCGTCGTTCAGAACATCGTCGATCCGAGCGAGACTTTCGTCCTGGCCGAGCCAGAACAGAACGAGATTAAGATCCGGAGCGGGAAGCCCTCCGGTGAGCGCGGTCCGCAGCTGCGGTCCAATTTTGCCCATTCCGATATTTTTTGCCTGACAAAAGTCCTCAATGAGTTTGGCGAGACTTTCACTTGTCCACGTTTCGATATGGATAAGGATTTCTCTAAAGTCTCCCAATGTTTTCAAAGCATCTGAGGAAAGCTTTTTCCGGGCCTTTGCGCTAATGTCAATCGGTCGATTTACAATGAGAAATTCTGAAGCCGCAGAAAGTTCAGGAATCGTGCGTCCCCGAAGCTTCAGATCGCCCATTGCCAGCGATATACGCGCCTTTTCGGCTTGCGCCAGCGAGCGATTGGTTTCGATTTGCGCAATGACGAGTTCTGACAATGTCTCGTTTGGCGTTGTCTTGATGTGTTCGCCATTGATAAAGGCGAGTTTCTCGAAATCCATTCGCGACGCGCCTTTGTTGACGCTGTCGAGATCAAACCAGTCTATAGCCTGTTCTGTTGTGATGACTTCGTCGTCGCCGTGAGACCAGCCAAGGCGCAGAAGATAATTCTTCAGGCCGTCAGGCAGGTATCCCATGTCGCGATAGGCTTCGATACCGAGCGCACCATGACGTTTTGACAGCTTGGCGCCATCAGGACCATGAATCAGTGGGATATGAGCGTAGGACGGGATGTCCCAATCCATGCCCTGAAAGATCGGGATCTGGCGAAAAGTGTTAGTGAGATGGTCATCGCCACGGATCACCTGTGTGACGCCCATATCATGATCATCGACGACCACAGCCAGCATATAGGTGGGCGTACCATCTGCACGAAGGAGGATCAGATCATCAATCTCCGTGGCAGAGAGTTCGACCGTTCCCTGAACCTTGTCCTGCAGGGCGATTTTTCCATCATCAGGTGCGCGCAAGCGAACGACAAACGGCATGTCTTCAGAGGGAGCCGCTTTGCCGTCTCTGTAAGGAGAGCGAAATGGCGCAAGGAGCTTGTCGGCTTCGGCTTTCTCGGTTTCGAATGGTTGGCCAGCGGCTTGCTTTTCTTTTGCGAGCACCCGCAATTCCTGACCTTTTTCACGTCTTTCCGTCAGCTCTTCAGGCGTGACGTAGCATTTATAGGCCTTACCGCGCGCGACGAGGTCATTTGCGACGTCAATGTGTCTGTCTTTGCGCTGGCTTTGAAAGATGGGAGGTTCGTCTGATGTGAGCCCGAGCCACTCCATACCCTCAAGAATGGCGTCGATTGCCTCCTGAGTTGAGCGTTTCAGATCGGTGTCTTCAATGCGTAGCAGAAAGCGTCCGCCGTGATGTTTTGCAAATAACCAGTTGAATAATGCGGTTCTTGCCCCTCCAATGTGAAGAAATCCCGTGGGGGAGGGAGCAAACCGGGTGGTCACTGTCATTGATAACCTCGTTCGTCGTGGACGCGCTTGGCTGGCGTCCAGGAAAGGAATTGTCGCATCAGGTGATGCTTTATCGGAGCTTCAGCGTCAATTTTTTCTGCGCCTAGAATTCGTTGCCGGTTCTGAAAAGTCGTTTTTTCAGAGAATGCTCTGGTTTCCTGTCGCATTAAGTCTTGGCGGTGGTGTCTATTTTTCTTTGCGTACTGAACCGAATGGGGTGGTTTATGCGAGCCTGATAGCAGGATTTATAGCGGCCTGTCTCGCTTCTGCTTTCACGCCAACCAGATTCCGTGGTCTTCCTGTCTATCTGACCATACTGCTCGCGATTTCAATTACCGGATTTTGCTATAGCGCAATTCGGACCCACACGATTTCATCCGAGGCGATATCAGAGCCGCTCGACCGCGTCATGGTGGAAGGGTGGGTTGAAGATGTCTCCGGTACTGATTCCGGTGTTCGATATCTGCTGCGGGTGCATGCAATCAGCAATCAAGATATCGCGACTATGCCGAGGCGGGTTCGCGTGACGGCAAGAGGCGGAGAGATTTACCAGCCTGGTCGCTTTCTGAGATGCTTTGCCTCGTTGAACCCTCCGCCGAGGCCTCAATTGAGTGGCGATTATGATTTTGAGCGTCAGGCCTTTTTTCAGCATCTGGGCGCGGTGGGATTTGTCTTTGGAAATTGTCGGGCTGGACGGCTTGCCGATCAGACAGGCGTGATGGACAGGTTCAAGGCCAGGATCAATGCTGAACGTCGCGAATTGGCGCAGCGAATTGCCGTGACGCGTTCTGAAGCGAAAGGCAGTGCCCTCGCAGCAGCTTTGATGACAGGCGACAGAAGTTTTCTATCAGAGGAGCAACAGGAGGACCTCAGAGGGTCAGGTCTCGCCCACCTGCTGGCGATTTCGGGTCTCCATCTCGGTTTGGCCGCAGGTGTTTTCTATATGGGGCTATATCGTGTTCTGGCCCTGATCGAGCCTTTATCCGTTCGCTTTCCGGTTCAAAAATTAGCTGCATCCGGAGCGCTCTTGGCGATAACGGTGTATCTCCTGTTTTCAGGGGCCAGTATATCGACGCAACGCGCCTATGTGATGTTGTCAGTGGTTCTTTTGTGTTCGCTGTTTGATCAACCCATACTGTCTTTTCAAACGCTTTCCATGGCCATGATTGCGGTATTCATCATGACGCCCTGGGCGGTAACGACGCCTGGTTATCAGATGAGTTTCGCATCAACTGGTGCTCTGATTTCGGTTTACCAGAACGGTTTCAAACCCTCAGGAAAAGGCCAGGGAAGTCGGCGGTTGCAACAGGCGCGGCTCTGGGTTTTCGGACTATTCATCACCAGTCTGGTTGCCGGACTGGCGACATTTCCATTTGCGTTGTTTCACTTTGATCGGGCAGCTCCGCTGGGTTTGCTGGCCAATATGACGGTCATGCCCATCATCAGTCTGGTCTGCGTTCCATTGGCAGCCATAACGGCAATACTGTTTCCATTTGGATGGGAGGGGCCATTTCTGGGGTTGTTGAGCCAGAGCCTTGACTGGGTTTTATCGCTCGCCGAATTCTTCAATCGGGAACTGGAAGCTGATTGGTTGCCCAGTATCGGACGAATGCCTGTCGCGTCATTCGGGCTCCTGATCCTCGGATTATTGTTCGGAGTTGTTCATGGTATTTCTCAAAGAGTGATTGTCGTGGTGAGTGTGATTGCCGCTCTGATCTGGTGGGTTTCGCGGCCTGTTCCTGTGCTCATCCAAATGGAGACCGGTCGATTATTTGTTCGCGAGGATGCGGACTGGTTCGAGGTACGAAGTGGAGCAGGTGGACTGAAACCATTGCGATTCGCAGATGTTCCGACCCGAAGTTGCCGAGACGGCTGCGCGCTTCCGCTGATGGGCGGCGGTTTTGTGTCTGTTACCCAAGAGCCATTCTCGTATGACGTCATCGGATTAGACGGCGAGCAGCTTTCCATTCCCGCCGACATTCGCGCTGACGGTTTCGATGTGTTTCATCAAGGCGATAGTTTTAGCATCAAAAGACACAAGCATCCCACCTGTCGTCCATGGACGGCCGGTTGGGAGGCCTGCAAAACTGCTGAATAAATTCAGAGTTCAGTTGTATTTTCGTATCAGAGCAACAAGCTTTCCCTGAACCCGAACGCGATCGGGGCCAAAAATGCGGGTTTCGTATTTCGGGTTCGCCGCTTCGAGCGCGATGGACCCACCCTTTTTACGAAACCGCTTGAGTGTGGCTTCTTCTTCATCGATGAGGGCAACAACAATATCACCCGAAACAGCCGTTTCGCCCGGGTTGCAGATGACAATGTCACCATCAAGAATGCCTGCCTCGATCATCGAGTCACCTTTTACTTCGAGCGCAAAATGATCACGTCCTTCGATGTCTGACGGTGGAACGATACGGTCAACTTCATGCTGAATGGCTTCGATAGGCACACCAGCAGCAATTCGGCCAAGAAGTGGAATTGATTCATTTTGTGCCGGGCGTGGTGCCGCGTCGCTGGACACGATGCTTGGACGGAACGGCGTTGTTGGGCGTCTCTGCGCGTGGCCGGGAACGGCCGCATCAGGAAGTTTGAGAACTTCAAGCGCACGGGCACGGTTCGGCAGCCGACGCAGGAATCCTCTTTCTTCGAGTGCTGTGATCAGCCGGTGAATTCCGGATTTGGACGCGAGATCAAGCGCCTCTTTCATCTCATCGAAGGAAGGTGACACACCGGTCTCTTCAATACGTTTGTGGACGAAAAGTAACAATTCGCGCTGTTTTGCAGTCAACATGCCAAAACCCGATCCTTTTTGAGTCGCGTTTTGTTCTACATCCGTTCGTTCTGTTCGTCAATCTACTCTAGCATTTACTAGTGATTTTACAGCGTGTTCCCGGTCTGTTTGTTTCATTAGACTTTCGCCAATAAGAAACCGCCGATAACCGAATTGTCTCAGGCGACAAATATCATCCGGGGTTTTGACACCACTTTCAGAAACCAGCGAATGTGGTGTTGATTTGCCTGCCAGGAGTTCTGACGTCGCCAGGTCTGTCGTCATTGTCTTCAAATTTCGGTTGTTCACGCCTACAAGTGTTGGTGAAAAAGCCATAGCGCGGTCAAGTTCGATGGCGTCGTGAACTTCGACCAGAGTATCCATTCCGAGTTCGGTTGCGAGATCGAACAGGTCTTTCGCAACTTTGTCGTCAAGCGAAGCCATGATGACCAGAATGCAGTCTGCGCCAGAGGCCCGAGATTCGAGGATCTGTATCGGATCGATCATGAAATCCTTGCGAAGCATCGGGATTTCGACGCTTTCGCGTACTTCCTGAAAGTCTTCGAGATTGCCGCCAAAACTTGGAAAGTCCGTCAGGATGCTCAGACACGCCGCACCCGCGCGTTCATACTGCCGGGCGATGTCTTTTGGATGGGCATCAGCCAGAATGAGGCCAGCAGACGGGCTCTTGCGCTTCACTTCGCAGATTAGTGCATTGGAGCCAGTGGCCGCGACATCGTTCAACCGTTTTTCGAATCCTCGGGGTTTAGAGAGGGTTTTGATGTCTGCGAGAAAAGACTGAGATGATCGCTCCAACTTGAGGCGGGCGACTTCATCCTTCTTGTAATCGACAATTCTGTCCAGCGCTGTGGTCATTGTGCGGAAATCTGTGTTGTCTGTTTGAGTTTGGAAAGTGTGTCGGCAGCTTTACCGGAATCTATAGCGTCAGCGGCGCGGGTAACACCTGTCGCCAGGTCGTTGACGGTGCCCATGACTAGAAGGCCGGCAGCGGCATTTAGCAAAACTGAGCTTCTGAACGTTGATTTTGCGCCGTTTAGAAGTTCGAGGATGGCTTTGGCGTTGAATGCCGGGTCTCCGCCACGAAGGTCTGACAACGAAGAGGTTTTCAGTCCGGCATCCTCGGGTGTGATGGTGAACGGTTTCAGATCGTCGGGTGTGACTTCAATTATATCTGTCGGGCCCGCAATCGAGAGTTCGTCGATTGGCGTCCCATCTGGACTTTGACCGTGCACGACCCAGGCTTTTTTTGTGCCGAGCGCCTTCAGTGTCTCCGCCATAGGCTTGAGCCAGATCTTGTCATAGACGCCCAGGATCTGATGGTTTGCCGATGCTGGGTTAGAGAGCGGACCGAGCAGATTGAAAACGGTTCGAATGCCGAGACTGGCGCGAACAGGTGCGACGTGACGCATGGCCGAGTGATGCGTGCGCGCGAAGAGAAACCCGATACCGGCCTGAGAGACCGAATCCCGAAATTGCTGTTCTGAGATATCGATGCCGACGCCGAGCGCTTCGAGCGCGTCTGCTGACCCTGTTTTCGGCGGTACCGAGCGGTTGCCGTGTTTTGCGACTTTGACACCGCAAGCCGCCAGAACAATTGCGCTGGCCGTAGACGTGTTGAGGCTGGTCCAGCCCAGTCCGCCAGTTCCGCACGTATCCAGGATATCACCGTCCAGCGCGATACTTCGGGCATGTTTGCGCATGATCTTCGCGCCAGCCAGCAATTCGTCTGACGTTTCGCCGCGAACGGCCAGCCCCATGAGGAATGCGCCAATCTGTTCCGGAGGAACGTTGCCGGACAGAAGCATGTCAAATGCCCCCTCCCACTCAGCAACCGAGAGCGGCTCGCTTGAAGCGATTCGTTTAAGGGCAGGGGTCAGGGAATGTGTCATGTACCAATAATCGCATGAGGGGCTTCAGCCTTTGTTACTTCGTGATTGGCTTTGTATGTCAGACATTTGCGCCCCCTGACTGTGGAGGCCTCACCTTATCTGATTGTTGACCCGCAACAAGGTGTCAGCTCTGAGCGCAGTTGAGAAAATTCCTGAGAATCGCGTGCCCGTGTTCAGTGCGGATGCTTTCCGGATGGAACTGAACACCAAATACAGGGCGGGATATATGGTGAACCGCCATTATTTCTCCGTCTTTGGTGGTCGCATCCGCTATCAGTGAATCCGGTAGTTTTGGTGGATCGATGGCCAGTGAGTGGTAGCGCACGACGTCAAAATGTTCAGGAATGTCTTTGAACAAAACTCCGCCAGTCTGGTGGACCGTTGAGATCTTGCCGTGACGAATTTCCCGCGCGGTGACGATGTCGCCACCCATGGCCTGTCCAATTGACTGGTGCCCGAGACACACGCCGAGAATAGGCAGCGTTTCAGGAGCCTTTAACACAACATCCATGCAAATGCCGGCTTCATTGGGGGTGCACGGTCCGGGAGACAGAACAATGGCAGACGGATTGAGCGCGAGAGCTGCATCTGCGCTCATTTCGTCATTCCGGATGACATGAGGTTCACCGCCGACATCTGCCAGATAGTGGGCGAGATTGTAGGTGAAGCTGTCATAGTTATCGACGAGCAAAATCATTGATTGCCCTCGTATCTCGACGCCATTTCTGCCGCGCGTTTCAGCGCCTGAGATTTGTGCATGGTTTCCTGGTATTCGTATTCCGGATCGCTATCGAGCACGACGCCGCCACCGGCCTGGATGTGCAGTGTATCGTTTTCTATGATTGCCGTGCGCAGCGCGATGCAGGTATCGAGGTCACCTTTCCAGCCAAAATAGCCGACTGCGCCGCCATAAACGCCGCGTGAATTGCCCTCAAGCTCGTCTATAATTTGCATGGCACGAATTTTTGGCGCGCCAGAAACCGTGCCAGCCGGGAAGCCGGCCATGAGTGCATCCTTGAGCGTTTTGTCTGAGCGGAGATTGCCTTCGACCTGAGATACAATGTGCATGACGTGACTATAGTGTTCGACGACAAATGACTCCGTGACCTCGACACTTCCATAGTCGCAGACCCGCCCAACATCATTGCGGCCAAGATCGAGCAGCATCAGGTGCTCAGCCAGCTCTTTTTCGTCTGACAGAAGGCTTTGTTGACGCCGGGTATTCTCTGCAATGTCATTTGACCGCGGACGCGTGCCAGCAATCGGGCGCACTGACATGCGCTTGTCGCGCACACGAACAAGGATTTCAGGACTGCTTCCGACAAGCTGTGCGTCACCCATTCGCATGTGGAACATGAAGGCGGACGGATTGAGAGACCGGAGCGCGCGGTAATAAGACAGCGAGCTATAAGGGTAGGGGGTGGAAAACCGCTGACTTGGAACAACCTGAAAGATGTCGCCCGCCCGAATATAGTCGCGCGCGCGCTCCACCATGCTGTGATAGCTCGATTGATCGGTATTGGACTTGAAGTCGAGCACACGATCGCTTCGGCCGGTCGGTGTTTTTGGTGTTGCGTCATCAAGACGGGCTTCGACGTTGTCCAGCGCCTTGTTGGTGAGATCTTCTGCAGCCTCTCCGTTCAGGCTGACGGACACCCGCCCGACGAGGATAAGTTCCTGAAACAAATGGTCAAAGATGAGGACAACCTGCGGACGAACCAGGACGGCTTCCGGGAAGCCAAAATCGCTATCCGGTTTCTGACCAACCGGTTCGAAATACCGGATCATGTCATAGCCGAGATACCCAAACGCGCCTGACGCCATTGGAGGAAGGTCTTCATCGCAGACAGCAAGTGCTTCTTCCGTAAACCTGTCGAGATCCTCGAGAGGCTTGTCGGACTCGTGAAGAATGTCTGAGAAATCTGAAAGGCCGCTGGTTTGCGCCTTGCCATCGATCACACGCCACCAGAGTTCAGGGTTCACGCCAATAAAGGAATAGCGGCCGAGTTGGTGCCCGCCCTGGATGGACTCGAACAGGAAGTGACCAGGTGTTTCCGCACCCAGTTTCAGAATCGCCGAAATCGGTGTTTCCGTGTCGGCGATCCGTCTCCTGATGATCAGTCGATCAACTGCGCCGGTTGACGTCATTGTGGGCTCTGATTTTGCTGAATGTAATCCTGGATCGCCGCATCATTGATCTGAGGCGGAATTTCTTCGACAGCCTGAGCCAAAATGCCCTGTTCCAGATCTGAGATGATCATTGGTGACAGAGTAGACTGTACGACGGGGCGCATGGCAGCCAAGGTTTCCTGATCTGGAAGTTCAATCGACTCCACGACACCCAGGAAAATGCCGTTCTGAAGCGGGGCGGTGAACGGCTCATCCAGCTCGGATGCAAAAATGCGCATCAGAGCATCTCTGTTGAAGCCGGCTTGCGAACCCGAATCTCGGCGAAGAGCTTGTGGCGGACGAGCAACCTCCAGTCCAAGTGCTTCAGCTTCGGCATTCAGGAAACCGCCTTCAGAAATTCTGGTCGAAATATCTGAAGCGAGTTCTGCAAGTGCTTGATTCCGCTTTTGCTGTAGAAGGCCGGCTTCAAGCTCCTCGCGTACGTCCGCAAACTCAGGAATGTAGGAATCTACAGTGCTATCGAGACGAATGATGAACTGGGTATCATTGGCATCCTGACGGAAGCTTGTTTCGTCAGGATAGAGTTCGAACCCGTAAGAGAGAGCGCCGTCGATCTGAAGGAGCAGTCCCACCTGTGTACCGTCTGCGGTCATACCGCGCTGATCCACAGGCGGAAGGGTATAGATAGGTGATCCGATCAGTTCTGAAATCTCTTCAAGAGACAGTCCGGCACCAACGGCATCATCAACCTCTTCGAAAGCGTCTAGATAGGCGCGCTCAGCCTTCAGATTGCGAAGTTCAGAACGAACGACGTCTTGTACCTCTTCCAGCGGCTGAACATCTCCTGGAATGATTTCGATCGTGCGAACCAGAAACACGCGGCCATCTGGCATTTCAACAGGTCCGCCCCATACTCCCTCAGGCGAATCGAATACGGCTGATGCAAGATCTGCCTGTTGGAGATCGGTGCGTAGAACGGTCTGGTTCAGAAGTTGCTGAAAGTTATTGTTGGTCGCAACGTTCTCAATGGTTTCACCAGCAAGGAGCGGGCCGAGCGCATTTCTCGCTGCAGCATCGCTAGTGAAGGCCAGCGTTTCAAAAGTGCGTTGCGACGGCGCTGACCATCGGCTGACCTGAGCCTGATATTCGTTTTCAATCTCTTCGTCAGAGACTTCGACACGATGAAGGAAATCATCCGGGCGCAGGGCGACAATCGAAAATCCGCGACGAGCCGGTTCGAGCAGCTGTCCCTGACGCTCATTATAGAAGGTCTGAACTTCTTCTTCGGTCGGCGCGACAACAGGCTCCGTCAGATTCTCCGGGGTGATGACGATGTAGGCCACGCGGCGTGCTTCGGACTGGTAGATAGACCAGAGGTCAGTCATGCTGGATGGTGCCTCAAGAGCTGCGCCAATACCTTCTGACATTGATATCAGTGACAAGTCGTCCTGGAGGGCCTGAACATAATCGTCTTCAGACTGGCGAATGCTGGAAAGGTAGCCTTGATAGAGATCGAGGCTGAACCGGCCGTCCACACTGCTTTTGAATGCGGATATGTCGCGGATCTGGTCGCGAACCGCGTCAATTGACGGCGTGAGACCCAGTTTATCAAGATAGGCCGCGATGAGTTCGCGATTGATCGCCATGCCAATAATGCTCGAATACTGACCAGCATCTGCCATATCCTGACGCGTATAGCTGACGCCGGATTGTTGGTTGATCCGGTCAAGTCTGGCATCGACCTCCCGATCAATATCGCTCGCGTTGATCGAACGATCCGCAACCTGAACAAGGCTGTTTCCGAGATTTGGCGTGAAAATATCGGTTATTCCAAAAGCTGCCAGGCCGAGAATAAGCAGGCCGATAAAAACGGCTGCCAGTTTTGAGCGGAGCATTTGGCGGAAAATTGTAAGCATATCTGCTTCCTGAAGGGCGATGTGAACTTGCTAGGTTTCTTGCACACGGCAATCTGGCTTGCTAGGCGGGATCGGTATCTCATTCAAGATGGAAATGCACGCATGCTGAAGCCTTTGATCGCTGGTAACTGGAAGATGAATGGTCTTACTGCCTCATTACAAGAGGTGGAAGCCCTTATAGAAGGCCTTCAAGGCAAAGACGTGACCGCAGACGTTCTGATCTGCCCTGCGGCAACTTTGCTGGATCGACTGACGGCGAAGACCGGCGATTCGATCATCGAAACAGGTGGTCAGGATTGTCATGCGAATGAAAAAGGCGCGCACACGGGCGACATCAGCGCAGAAATGATTGCTGATATTGGTGGGGCTTACGTCATTGTTGGCCATTCTGAGCGCCGGACGGATCATGGTGAAACGGACGCAATGGTGCGCGAAAAAGCAGAAGCGGCCATTCGTGCCGGGCTGACCCCGATCATTTGTATTGGTGAAACACTGGAACAACGTAAGGCCGGACAAGCTCTGGACGTGCTGGGCCAGCAAATGGGTGGGTCTATTCCTGGCGGGCTGGATGGCAGCCAGTTTGTTATTGCGTACGAACCCGTCTGGGCGATCGGAACCGGTCTGACACCTGAAGCTGCTGACATCAAAGAAGCGCATAGTTTCATGCGCGCACGGCTCGGTCAGTCAGCGGTCAAATCGCCTGATAAGGTTCGCCTTCTTTATGGTGGCTCTGTCAAACCGTCCAATGCGACCGAAATTCTGTCGATTGAAGATGTGAATGGCGCGCTCGTGGGTGGGGCCAGCCTCAAGGCTCAAGACTTCCTTGGGATCATTTTTCATTAGGAAGCTGGGAAAAACCCGGAAGAAGTTGCACAAAGGGCTTGGCGAAACCATCTGTCGGTAGTAACGGGAGCGGCTTTGATTAAAGGCGGAAGCAAGCGGTCATGGAAAACGTAATTCTGGTCGTTCACATACTGGCGTGTATCGGTCTCATCGCAGTTGTACTCCTCCAGCGCTCCGAAGGCGGTGCGCTTGGTATGGGCGGCGGCGGTGGCGGCAATGGTGGCCTGATGTCTGGCCGCGGTGCAGCTTCTGCGCTCACACGCACGACTATGATCCTCGCTGGCGTGTTTTTTCTGACCAGTCTGGTGCTTACAACTCTGGCGACACGCTCACAGAACTCACAACAGTCTCTGGGTGAGTCGGTGATCGAACAGGAAGCGCGTGAAGAAGATAGCAGCCGTTCTCTTCTGCCACCGGATTCTTCGTCTGATGTTGCGCCTACGCTTCCGAGCACAGAACCGGACGCCGGATCGGATACGACTCTTCCTGCTGACACACCCGAATAAATTGTGAAGACGTTGAAACAACGTCTCGAACAAACCTGCGAATCTTAGCAAGCTGCTGGTCCATGACGCGTTACATCTTCATTACAGGCGGCGTGGTTTCCTCGCTGGGAAAAGGCATTACCTCGGCGGCGCTTGGCGCGCTGCTGCAGGCAAGAGGCTATAAGGTTCGTCTGCGTAAGCTGGACCCATATCTGAACGTCGATCCGGGCACGATGTCTCCCTACCAGCACGGCGAAGTCTTTGTAACAGATGACGGTGCAGAGACTGACCTCGACCTGGGCCATTATGAGCGCTTCACCGGCGTATCAGCCCGTCAGACAGACAATATCACAACGGGTCGGATCTATCAGACGATCATCGAGAAAGAACGCCGTGGCGACTTTCTGGGCGCGACCATTCAGGTCATTCCGCACGTAACCGATGCCATCAAAGAATTCGTTCTCAGCGACCCGGGCGAGGTTGACTTCGTTCTTTGTGAAATTGGCGGAACGGTCGGTGACATTGAAGGCCTTCCATTCTTTGAAGCGATCCGTCAGCTCGGACAGGAGCTTGGACGCGACCGGGCAATCTTTATTCACCTCACATTGCTGCCATTTATCCCCAGCGCAGGTGAGATGAAGACCAAGCCGACCCAGCACTCTGTTAAAGAGCTTCGGTCGATCGGCATTCAGCCCGATATCCTGATGTGTCGTTGTGATCGTCCGATCCCCGCTGATGAAAAGCGCAAGATTGCTCTGTTCTGTAATGTCCGGAATGAAAGCGTCATCGAAGCGCGTGACGTATCTCATATTTACGATGTTCCACTGGCCTATCATGGCGAAGGGCTCGACGCTGAGGTTCTGTTTCATTTCCGCATGAAGGGCGCTCCGGCACCTGATCTGACGAAGTGGCAGGAGATTTCCGCAAAACTGGCGCGGCCGGACGGCGAAGTTCATATTGCATTGGTCGGAAAATACACCGTGCTGCCGGATGCGTATAAATCCGTCATGGAGGCGCTCCATCATGGTGGCCTGGCCAATGATGTGAAGGTGAAAATCGAACTGATTGATTCGACACCGCTTGATGATCCGTCTGTGTCTCTCGATGTGCTGGAGGGTGTGAACGGGATCATTCTGCCCGGCGGCTTTGGAAAGCGCGGATCAGTCGGCAAGATGCGCGCAGCCCGTTATGCGCGTGAGCGAGATATTCCGTGTTTTGGCATTTGCTTTGGCATGCAGCTGGCTGTCGTCGAGGCGGCACGCACGCTTGCGGGGATTGAGGGCGCTGGGACAACTGAGTTCGATGACCCTTCAGACCCTCTTGTTGGTTTCATTGAAGAATGGACCAAGGGCAATGAAAAAGAGATTCGCAGCAAGGATGGGGATCTGGGCGGCACGATGCGCCTCGGGGCCTATCCTGCCAGCCTGAAGCCAGGCAGCAAGGTTGCTGAAGCCTACGGCACGACGACGATCGAAGAACGTCACCGTCACCGGTATGAGGTCAATATCCATTACCGGGAGAAGATTGAGGCTGCGGGAATGATCTTTTCCGGTACGTCTCCGGACGGTCTTCTGCCGGAGATCGTCGAGCTTGAGGATCACCCCTGGTTCATTGGCGTTCAGTTCCACCCTGAACTGAAGTCACGTCCGTTTGAGCCGCATCCGCTGTTCGCCAGCTTCATCGGCGCTGCAGTAACACAAAGCCGTCTGGTCTGATCTGAATTTATCCCAAGTCTGAGCATGACTAGGGTTGCAGTTTTCAGAGAAAGGTGTATCAGACGCGCTTTGGTTTTTCGGGCAAATGCCCATTTTGAACTCCCGGGAAAAGAACAATGGCTGTTCCAAAGCGTAAGACGACTCCTTCCAAGCGTGGTATGCGCCGTGCGCATGACCGCCTTCAAGGCAACTCATACACTGAAGATGCGGATTCTGGCGAACTGCGTCGTCCACACCATATCGATCTGAAATCTGGTATGTATCGTGGTCGACAAGTGCTTGAACCGAAAGACGACTAGGTGCATTAGGTCTCTCAGTTTATTGGAGGGACCTCAGTGACCGAGATTGTCGATATCTATGCACGTGAAATTCTGGACAGTCGGGGCAATCCGACTGTCGAAGTTGAAGTAACACTCGAAGACGGATCAATGGGCCGTGCGGCCGTTCCATCCGGGGCTTCGACTGGCGTACACGAAGCCCATGAGCTCCGCGATGGCGGAGACCGCTATATGGGCAAAGGCGTTCGCAAAGCCGTAGAAGCCGTTAACGGCGAAATTTTCTACGCACTCTCTGGCATGGAATCAGAAGATCAGCGCCGTCTGGACATGACGCTGATCGAACTTGACGGGACCGAGAACAAATCTCGTCTCGGCGCAAACGCCATTCTGGGCGTATCCCTTGCCAATGCGCATGCTGCTGCTGAAGCGTCCGGACTTCCGCTTTATCGCTATGTTGGTGGCGCAAATGCCTGCATACTGCCAACGCCTATGATGAACATCATCAATGGCGGCGAGCACGCCGATAACCCGATTGATGTGCAGGAATTCATGATCATGCCCGTCGGCGCGAGCGGCATGGCCGAATCAATTCGCATGGGCGCTGAAGTTTTCCACACTCTGAAAAAGAAGCTGCATGACGAAGGTCTGAGCACAGCTGTTGGTGATGAAGGTGGATTCGCGCCGAATATCTCATCGACTGAAGCGGCCATTGATTTCATCATGAAGGCCATTGAGGCTGCGGGTTACACCCCGGGTGATGATTGTGTTCTGGCGCTTGATGTGGCGTCCACCGAGTTCTTCAAGGATGGTATTTACACGCTGTCGGGCGAGGG
>NZUJ01000050.1 GCA_002701295.1 Ponticaulis sp.
TCCCCCGTAGGGCACATACGGGATTAAACCCAGTTTCCCGGGATTATTCCGTAGCAAAGGGCACGTTCCCACGCGTTACTCACCCGTCTGCCACTCACCCCGAAGGGTGCGTTCGACTTGCATGTGTTAAGCCTGCCGCCAGCGTTCGTTCTGAGCCAGAATCAAACTCTCATGTTGAGTGTCCGACCTGACAAACTATCCTAAGGAAAATTAGGACAGCGCTTATAAAGCGTTCTTGTTTGACGGGAAACCCGTTCTGTCACGTCCGGCCGAAACCGAACCTGAGAACAAGTTTTCCATAAAACGCAAACTGTCACGTCGTAATTTGGAGACTATGTCTCCGCGCGACGACGCCGCCTGCGTTTCTCTTCCAAAACTACAATGTCAAATAGCTGGACAACTTAAGCAAATCACTTCAGCGTCCATCTGAAACTCAGCCAACCAACTTGCCGGCGTCGCCTCAGCGAGGAGCGGGGTATATGCTCCTCAGTATGTCCAGTCAACCACTTTTTTGACTTTAAAATCAGAAAATTTCAGCGAACCGAAATCCCTAGTTTTCAAAGCCAAACCCCTAAAGACTGAACGATGTTTCGTTCAAACCCAGGAGCGTGCTGACCAATCCAGAGCGGCGCGATGTAGGCCGTTCCGAACAGGCAGTCAACCACTTATTTGAAACAAAAATCAGAAACTTTCCAGCGAACCAGATCGTCTAGATTTCCGTATCAAACGCCTGAGTAAGAACAGATAAATCCGTTCCGCGTCAGAGCGGCTGACCAGCTCAGAGCGGCGCGATGTAGGCCGTTCTGAACTTCCAGTCAACACTCTTTTTCAGCCAATTTGCAGAAGAGTTCAGCGAACCGAAAACCCTGTATTTTGGCGTCAAAAGTGCCCCGCCGCGAAACTGATAACTGTTTCGCACTCGAGAGCGCATCGACTGGAGAAGAGGCAAGTATATATGCGCCTCTCATCCGCCAGTCAACATTCTTTTTTCCCTTTTACCGGTAGGGCCGAATGACCGGCGCCTCGAGCAAAGGCAACAAAGACACCCCGTGTCGGCCGATGAATTGGCCGCCGCAGAAGCGTTGTTGACTGAAGAAGCGCGCTTATAGGCGATGGCCTTCTGAAAGCGCAACAGCTTTTTTCAGGGAAAGTGGATTTTCTTATCCACAGACCGGCTGAGACTGTGGATAAGAAACGGACTAATGACGCTCAACAGTCCTGAGCGCCCGTAAACAGGCGGTATTTGAAAACAGAACCTAACCTGCGTGAATATATTGCTTGAGAGCTTCTGCTTCGGTTTCGGCAACACTGATCTTGCGCTTCACAAGATCACCGATGGAAACAATACCGATAAGCTCGCCCTGATTTACGATTGGCAGATGTCGGATTCGGCGATCCGTCATTCTTTCCAACCCTTCTTCGACAGACATATCCTGTGGCGCGGTGACGACATCACGGGTCATGGCCTCGCTGACAGGGATATTCAGTGCGTCTGCGCCGTATTGCGCGACACGCCGGACGATGTCTCTTTCAGACAAAACCCCTGTGACCTTGCCTTTGGAATCAGTCGCAACCGCCGCGCCGATTTTGTTACTGTCGAGGATGCGTGCAGCCTCAAGCAGGGTTTCGTTGTCGCCAATCGTGACAACTGCGCCGCCCTTATCCTGTAGAATGGATTGAAGTTTCATATGGATCCTCCCGTTATAGCAGCCTCTTTTAGCGGGCTGTCAGAGAGGATTGTGCGTCTTAAACGAATTTAGTGCAAGTCTGAGGAGGCTTTCTCAGATGGAGGGCCAAACATATTCGCAACGTTCCCTGGCACCAGCATGACCGGAAAATCATATTTCGCGTCGCAGGCCTGAACACTAAGAATCAGGTCCAGCACATCTGAGATTCGATTCTCGTCTGTGTCGGTTCTTATATAAGAAGAGCGCGCGCGTCCCTCAGCAAGAACGACTTCGCGGTTAAGACTCGTCTGTGGCGGCCGTTCAGAATCATCACGGTTTGAAAATTCTCCTGCACGAATCGCAAAAGATAATCGATCAGAAAACGACTGACGTTGTTGACGGGCGCGGGACGAAATCGAAATCGCTGCATAGCGCCGTGCGCATTCAGAATCAGATGGCCGCGAACGGATCGCCATTTCGGGAATTCGAAACGACACATCACATAGCTTCAGTCGATCCATGAGCTCCGCGCGATAGGCGCTGAGACTGACAGCCCCTCCCCCAACTATGGTGCCCTCGAGTCGACTCGAATTGTTGTCAGCCTGGATGGCCTGCCGCTCGGTTTCGGGAATATCTTTTCCGCTTCGATAGAGACGGAGCGAAAAATCCTCGGCTAATAGCGGCGCGGCCTCATCATAGGCCTGATAACAGTCCCGGGACTCATCTGGCTGAGCCATCGCTGCAGGCTCCGCAAACAGCCCCATTATAATGACGCTATATATAAGAGTGAATTTTAGCATGACTGGCGGGCTGACTCGACAACTGGCGGGAGGGTCATCTCCGGCCGTCATCGTGCCGGACTATTCTCTCAGCGCAAGGCCGACCACGGTCAACTCCCAGTGAGGTCTCGTCCCTAGCCGGAGACCTTGGCCCTCAGCATCTGCGCGATCTCATCTTTCAACATGAGTCGCTTTTTGCGAAGGGTTTCTTCAGCAGCGTCCGAAATCGGTTCTACGCGGGTTTCGTGCCGATGAATTTCACGATTCAGTTCGTGATACTCATCCGCGAGTTTCGCGAAGTGGGCATCTGATTCCTTCAACTCCCGCATCAGGTCGATATGCTCTGGAAAGTCTTCTGAAAGTTCATGTGGTGTATGGCTCATAAACGCCTCCTCTCTTCACCATACTAATTTTGTGACTTTTTCAGGCAAAACGATGAGGCAATTGCGCACATCCCCGATTTTGCAAGATGATTCGAGTGATCCGTTTTGAAACACCTCGGACAAAAGTTAAGTGTTTCTGAGGCTTGGCGGGACAGTTTGATCTTCATTTTAACGTTAAATCCGTCATTTCCCCCTAAAAGCGAGCATTGAACGGTCTCTTTGTACTGAAGAGCGAGATGGCACGCGGGTTGCACGAGAATTCTCGTCAATTAATCCCGCGTATGGGGAATATGGAATGAAGCAGAGCGCAAACACTCTTCGAACCGGCCTTTTTGCTGTGGCCAGCTGCAGCATTGTCATGGTCCCGGCCGCCTGGTCACAGGCTGCTGAATATTCTGGCCAATTCGAAATCCCTTATGGATCCGGTTTTGGCGATTATAACCGCCCTTATGACGCCTATACGCGTGATAGCGCGGGCAATCGCGTGATCGTCGATGGTCGAATCATTCTCGGCGACGACCTGTCGACCCTCAACATGGGCATGACGACGCCTTGGGGCAGCACGCAAGGGTCCGGCATGATTGGCCAGTCCCAGGCGATCGGCAACCAGCTAAACGTCATCACCCAGGGCAATTACAACACCATCATCATTGATAACAACCAGATCAATAATGGCGATCAGACCGCCATTCTCAACGGAGAGCTCGACCTCAATGACTAACTTCGTGAATTCGCAGAAGCGTAAAGCCACCAAGTTTGCTGCTCTCGCCGCTGCTGGTGTGTTCTCACTTGCCGGCTGCGTCAGTCCGGTTGCAGGTCCTTCTGGCAACTACGCCTCTCCGATTGGATCGGCGCCGGTTACGTCGAACCCAACACCCTATTCTGCCAGCCTGAACTGTCTGGCGACATTCGCTTACTCCAACAATCTTCGCACACCGCGCGTCGCTGTTGGTCGTATCCTCGACTATACCGGCAAAGCTGACCTGGAAGGCGGCCGCAAAGTCACTCAAGGCGCGTCTCTGATGGCGATCTCGGCTTTCTCGAAAGCTGGAGTGAACCTCGTTGAGCGTTTCGATACGTCAGTTTCCGAGCTGGAGCTGAAATACGCGAACAACAAGCTGATCGGCGATGAAGGCGGACCGCAATTCCGTGAAATCCACGCCGGATCCATCCCGGGTTCTGATTTCTACCTTGTCGGCGGCATCACCGAGCTGAACTACAACATCCGTTCAGTCGGCGCAGAAGCTTTTGTCGGCGATACAGACGCAATGGACCTCAAAGGAACAGGCGGCTCCAAGCTGTACGTGATCAATGTCGGCCTCGACCTGCGTCTTGTGGAGACCAAATCTCTCGAAGTTGTCGACGTGATCTCTTATCAGAAGCAAATCATCGGCCGTGAAATCTCGCTCGGCGTGTTCGACTTCCTCAATGGCAATGTGTTCGATGTTGGCGTGGGCGAACGCTCTCAGGAGCCCATCCAGCTGGCCATCCGTTCAGTCGTAGAACGTGCCGTCGTTGAAATGACAGCCAACCTCTATGGTGTCGAAGGTCCATCATCCTGCCTCGGTGCTGATCCACTCGCAACAGCAGGTGAGACCGGCAACTTCACGCTCGTTCCGCCAACGATTGCGTCGAACAATGCCGCAACTCGCGCAGAACCAGGTCGTTGGAACGACAATCGTGACCGCGCACTGAAAACAGCTCTTCGTGGTCGCCAATAGGCGGCCACTAACCCTCCGGGGTAACGACACACGATAGCGAAAACGCATCAGATCACAGGAGCGCGCACCATGCGCAAGAGAACACTCCAATATGCATCAGGCCTGGCGATCATGTCCTGCCTGGCACTACCAGCACTGGCTCAGGAAGATTTTCCTGATCCATCTCCGGATGCCGTCGTTGTTGTGATCAATCAGGTTCAGCTTGGCGACGTCTTTGCCAATATGGATGTCGTTGTTGATGGAACAACAAGCGGCGCATCTGCCGTCGCCACGGCGACAGGCAATGGCGGATCTGCAAGCGCGCTCGACAATGATCTCGATTTTGATGCGACTCAGCGTCAGGACGGCAGTGTTACAGCCCAGACCAGTATCACTGGTGAAAGCGTCTACACGAATCCGGCCGCAACCGTCACAACGGCTTACGGCAACTACACGACTGCCGAGACAACCAATGGCACTGTGTTCAGCACGGTCAACCAGACCAGCAATGCCGCTGTATCGGCGAGCTCTGTGACTGATCTCAACGAAGCGGGCGACGCAGTCGCGACGACCACAGCCTCCGCGAACGTCACTTCATATGGCACCGCACCGGGCACAAACCGCGGTTTCCAGACTCAAAGCGCAACCGCGGATGTCACGGCCAGCTCCCAGCTCGACGCGAACTATATCGCAAACAGTGCAATGATCGGATCTACTGCGACTGGTAACTCGATCTCCTCTTACGGATCGACCACGACCAATTTCAATGGCGCTCTTCAGACCATTGAAAACACCGCAACCATAAGGTCCTACACGGTGGCCAATGTTGATGCCGGCAATGATGTGAATGTGTCAGCTACTGCAGCGGCAAACAACATGACTGTAGACAATGCCTGGGGCTTTGCAACACTCGGCCGCGATGGTTCGGAAGTCTATCAACGCAGCAATGCGGATGTTGAAGCCGAATCAAACCTTGTATTGACCGAATTCACCGGTCTGTCCGGAGCAACGGCTTATGGCGTCGGCAACTCCGCACTCATCTCAAACATCGGATCCGATACAGGTATGTACACGATCCAGCAAAATAACGGCGATGTCGATTCGGCCGCTTATTTTGAAGGGACCAGCGGAAGCGGCGGTGCAGGCTATGCCAGCGCAACCTCTATCGGTAACGCAGCAACAGCCACCCTATGTTACACGTGTTCCAGCGATGGCGTCTTGTCTGGCAGCACAGCGCAACTGAATAACAGCAACACTACAGCCACTGCCTATGCCCGCGGCGGCTACGGAACATATGTTTCGGGTGCTGCAACCGCTGTCGGCAACTCGTCGACCTACAAATCAACAAACACATCCGGCCAATAATCCGGAAGAGCCCGAAAAAGGGCTTGAAGTTTGGGGTGAGAGGGGCGCGCCCCGGCGGCAACGTCGGGGCGTATTACTTAATGCGCCGATCACACCAGCGCTTTTTCCATGAGATACCGTTTCAGCGTCTGCTCGCCAATACGCACCTCTTCCGGTGAAATCACCTCAAACCCATGGGCTTCAAACGCCGGATGCGCCATCAGGCTAGCATGAACCCAGAGCTTCTCGACACCGATTTTCAGCGCTTGCTTTTCCAACGCAGCGTAAAGTGACGCAAAAAGCCCCTGCCCCCTCGCATGTGGAAGTATATAGGCAAAATCCAGATAGCCTGTTTCAGGTACGAAACTCATAAACCCAACAATCTGGCTGTTTGATTCTGCAAGAGTGATCCACTGAGTAGAAAGACGCTCAGCCCACTCGGGCCCGGATCTCGGGGCTGGCATCCAGGCCGCTCTCTGTTCATCGGAATACGTACTCGGACCGGTGCGCACACACGTGAAAACCAATTGTCCGAGTTCGTCGAAGTCACTGGCATTTGCCAGACGATGAGTAATGAGTTGGTCGGCCATGTCTGTCTTTCCGAAAACCGGGACGGCTTAATAACAGACGCCTCACCACTGTCTATTGCGGATCGTATGGTTCGAGGCTTTTCCGGATCATGTATTTTAGTTTCAGGTTTCCAGCATAGTCCTGTTCCGGCAACGCATCCTGACAAGCAAGCACGTCGTCCAGAAATGTATCAAGCGAAGGCCGATCGCCCGATCGGGTGAGCACACGCCCGGCCAACCAGGCTTCCACCGGCTCCATTTCATCGGTTTCCTCACCAGATACCGACGCCACCGGCACGTCGATCTTGCAATCTTCATTGAAGATATCAGCAGACGCGCTCAGACAAAAAACACTCGAAACAGCGGCAGCAGTCATCAAATAGCGAGACATGCTTGTCTCCTTCCTAATTGTTATACTGTAACCGTAGAGCAGCTGACGCAAAAACAAAACCCCTCCGGTGAACCGAAGGGGCTGATGTTCGATTAAAGTTTTGCAATCCGCCTAGTACTGCGTGCTCATTCCAACGCCGCCATCAAGCATGATCGGCAGACTTGGCAATGGTTTGTCGACAACTACTTCACGCTCAACCGTTTCATAACGTGTCTTGATAGCCGGAGCGCAGACCTTTTTCTGCATGGTGGTCTCGATGAGCTTGATGCCCGGACCATAGCGACGCAGAAGCGAACGCTCATTACAGTTGCGCTGTGGAATCTGCGGTGCACAAGCAAGCTCTCCGCCTGGCTTGTGAATTAGAGCCTCACCCTTCGCGCAGCTGAAACCTGATGCATGCTCGAAACTAGGCGTACCGTTCACAAGCTCACCAATCGTGACCTGCATATTGGTACCGGCCATACAACGGAACACTTCGCCAGAAAATCCGCCCGCGATCAGATCGCCATCGTCAACGCGAGATGCCGGATGCGGCGTTCCCGTGTCGTCCAGACAAACAGCCTGAACCGGGAATGTCGCAAAGCTGGAAACGATTTGCTCTTCGCAGACTTCTTCCTGAACCGCGACCTGCTCAGCCACAACTTCAACAGCTTGCGTTGAGCCGGCAACGTTCAGATCAATCACGGATGGCTGGATTGGTTCAGCCATGGGAATATAGCTGCCGTTTGAAAGGAAAGTGGTTCGCGTATCAACACCGACCCAACCCGAATAAGATGCTTCAGCCTCATAACCGCCGACAATATACTGGCTGCCCACCTTTGCAGAACCCGGCGTGTAGACGAGATTTGGGCCCGGCACGGACACACCCGGGGGAGTGATCACGTGATTGCCACCGTCACAACACGCAGATGTATTCGGATTGGTCGCGGCACCGATCGTTACGCCCGGTACTGTCCCAGACTGGCCACCTGTGCCACCTGCGAACGCCAGACCGAGTGTCGAAGCCAGTGCGACAGCCGTACCAGCTGCCAATGTGTGTCGCCATGAGACATTCATGCGGCATCTCCCTGAAAAGTCGTTTGAGAAGAAGCAAGAGCGATGCCCACTTCCCCCACAACACGAAGCTTGGATCAATTTTATACTCTTTACCCATGGATAAAGCGTTTACAGTTTGGCCCGGACTTTGCCTTTCCCTGTCATGAGTCATGAACGTGAAGTCAAAGAGATACAAAAATGATGGACAGGGCAGTTCACCCCCACACGCGCGCAATCCTTGATGCCTGGAGACGTTTGTCCTCTCAGGCCACCTTGCCGGGTGTGGATCCAAAAATTGATGATTTTCCAAATTTGCTGGGAAGTCTCTTCGTATTGAAGAGAGCCGATGATGGCATCTGGCCATTTGCGAGCGTTGGCAAAGATCTGGCCTCATCGGTCGGTCGCGAACTCGTTGACCATGATTTCTTGTCTCTATGGCACGGACGCGATGCAGCTTTGATGGCCGCCCAGCTCGATGCGGTACGCTTTGGCTCCGCGCCAGGCATTGTCCGTGGCCGAGGTGAGACACTTACAGGTCAGAAAGTTGAGCTCGAAATCTCTTTTGCGCCACTTCGCTCGAAGGATTCAGGCGCTGAACGTATTCTGGGTCTCTATCAAATGCTCGGCGGCGAAGGTCTCCTTGCCGGACGTCCGATCTGGCGTCACAGCATCAGCGCAATCTATCCGCCAGATTCCTCGCGAGAAGAGCCCCATTTGCGCCTTGTTGCGAGCAACTAATCACAAGAAGTTAACGCATTGACGCTTTTTAGAAACCTTTTCTGAACCCTGCACGTGTAAACAGGTCTGAAATATAACAATTCAGACCTGTCGAATGAAACCAGATCTGCACTATTCACCCGAAGGCTCGTCCATCACGATTATTCGTCGTGACAGGCGCCTTTTTGCGCGCGCGCGACTACTTCTGCCGATCAAATTCATGCGCGAGGACGGGCGAAACGGCTCTGGTAAAACCGTCAATATCTCTCCGAACGGCGTTCAGTTCGTAACTGGTCCCGGTTTGAAACGAGGCGAGCCGCTCGTCATCTATATTCATGACATCGGCAGGCTGTCGGGCCAGATCATCCGGTCAAACGACGGCCGTATCGCCATGGTTTTCGACATAAATGAACACAAGCGGGATCGCCTCGCAGACCAACTGACCTGGCTCCTCAACAAGGATCGCCTCGGCCTGACCGACGACCGCAAGACAAAGCGTCGAGAGTCAGACGAAGACCTTCAGGTCACATGCGAAGATGGCCGCACGATCGAATGCGAGATCAGCGATATTTCTCTCGTCGGCGTTGCGCTGACAACAAGATCCCGACGCCCGATGGTGGGTGAAAGTGTGACAGTTGGAAACAAGCCCGGCAAAGTCACGCGCTATGTCGAAAAGGGATTTGCTGTCGAATTCCAACGCGGAACAGGCGCCTGATCAGAACTCAATTCCAAAAACGTCATCTATGATAAAAAAGGTGAGCCAGAACAGAACATACCCTGCCGTGAACCAAACCTTCTGGATTAAAGATCCGCTGGAGCTGGAGAGATAACCAACCAATATTTCTCCTAGTCCGAGGACAGACAGGCCAAATCCGATCAAGGCACCGGTGCGGACATACCTGTAAATTCCCGCAAAATCCTGCCCCTGAAACAGGGCCAGAACGCCACAGACCATGGCGCAAAACAAAAAAATGGCGCCAGGAAGCCCGGCGCCATTCAGAAAGTACTGCAAATTGGACTTCACGTCAGATTGGTTGTCCCGATCTGACATTCCGCCACTTAACCGAAGAGTTTTTCGACAGCTGCGCGCTCTTCGCGAAGCTCTTTTTCGGTCGCGTCCATTTTGGCGCGAGAGAACTCGTTGATTTCAAGGCCCTGAACAATCTCGTACTTGCCGTCTTTGCATGTGCACGGATAGCCATAAATGACGCCTGGCTCGATGCCGTAAGATCCGTCAGCCGGAATACCCATGGACACCCACTCGCCTTCGGCAGTTCCGAGCGCCCAGCTACGCATATGGTCCACAGCCGCAGACGCCGCAGATGCCGCAGAGGATGCGCCACGCGCCTTGATGATCGCCGCACCGCGCTGTTGAACTTCCGGAATGTAGGTGTTGTCGTACCAATCCATATCGACCAGATCGAGCGCTGGTTTGCCGTCCACTGTGCAGTGGTGCAGGTCTGGATACTGCGTTGCGGAGTGGTTGCCCCAGATGATCATGCCGTTCACATCGGTATTGTGCTTGCCAGTTTTCTCAGCGAGCTGGCTCATGCCGCGATTGTGGTCCAGACGAACCATCGCCGTGAAGCATTTCGGGTCGAGGTCCGGTGCATTCTGTTGCGCGATCAGCGCATTCGTGTTTGCCGGGTTGCCGACAACAAGAACTTTGACGTCGCGCTTGGCGTGGTCGTTGATCGCCTTGCCTTGTGGCCCGAAGATACCACCATTTGCTTCGAGAAGATCTTTGCGCTCCATACCCGCTTTGCGCGGCATCGCGCCAACGAGAAGGGCAAAGTCAGCATCTTTGAAAGCGACGTTCGGATCGTCAGTCTGGACGATACCTGCGAGTGTCGGGAATGCGCAGTCGTTGAGCTCCATGCACACGCCTTCAAGCGCGCCGAGCGCTGGCGTGATTTCCAGAAGCTGCAGAATGACCGGCTGATCCGGGCCGAGCATGCTGCCCGAAGCGATACGGAAGAGGAGCGCGTAGCCAATCTGGCCTGCTGCACCGGTGACTGCGACGCGAACTGGTTCTTTCATGATGACTTCCCTGTCTGAACTGGCTCATTCAGGGACAACACAGGCTGTTCTGAAGCTTTCATTCCGAAATTCTCAGAAAGAAAGGCGAACATGTATCAGCCCCTGAAAAGAATACCTTTAGCTGTGAGCGATGACATGAACCAGAGCGGGGAAAAAGACAACACCGCAATTGATGGAAAGCGCGATGATGTGAAATCCGTGAGCCGTTAAGAGTCACCCGCCCGAACGGGAATCGGCTGCGCATCCGTTTCTGGAGGCTTGATAGACGCCGAACCAAAGAGCGCACGTCTCCGCAGTCTTCTGCCCTTTCCCTTACCGTCATCATCATAGGGCAGCGTCATGATCGCGATTCCCATGGCGATCGAACTGAAGGTTATGGTGTTGAAGGCCAGGAACATGAACGCGCCGAGCCATTTCACATTAGACTTCACAAGCAGCGACCACAGTCCACCAAGATCAATCCCAAAGACGACGAGCACAAATGCCAGCGCGATCGCAAATCCAACCAGAGCATAAAAGCCCAGAAACTTGATGAGATACGGCATCTTGATGAGTCCTCCCATTACCCATTCTTTTTTTAAGAGAATGCCACAGAAATTAGAAAAGACAATCTGACAGCCCGAAACCTCCCGGGCTGTGCAGCCGTCGTGACCGAGATCACTCCGATTTCGGTTTGAATGCGAGCATGACATTCCCTGCCCCAGCCCCAAACAAGCCATAGCCGGAATTCGCAAACAGCATGCCGTTTGCCGCCACGATTGACGCATTGTCGATCGCGCCACCATTGCCATCAATGCCATTCAGCGTCTCGAACGCTCTGGCTGTCTGATATTTCCAGATCAGCTCGCCGCTGGTCTTGTCGAGAACATAAAGCCAGCCATCCAACCCGCCGGTTACGACGAAATCACCAATCACACTCGGCGCGCCTGAAAGGCCGTACATCATCTCGCAACGCGGGGTGAATGCTTTGCTTTCATCATCACAGCTGGCTTCGACATTAAACACCCAGTCGATCTCTCCAGTGTCAATGTTCACCGCATAAAGACCCGGCGTTATATCGTCTGGCACTTTATAGTCTGGCAAGTCACGCCCGGGGAATGAAATCGGCGCATAGGCATGGGTGTCATCCGCCGCGATGCCCCAGTGAATGCCGCCGCTAGGGCCGCCCGTACCAATATCCCTGCGCCAGACAACCTCACCCGTGTCAGCATTCATTGCCCAGACTGTTCCAGACTTCTGACCACCAAGCACCAGATCCTGCCCATCAGAATTGACCGCAAGTATCGTCGATGCGCCGAAATCGACATCCCGATAAACTGTCTCGGTTCGAGGGACGCAATTAAGCTGCTCTTCGCTTCGACAGCCGACCAGATAGATATCATTGGCCGTTGCCTGAAACGCCCAGTTCTCCTCACCCGTTTCGAGATCCACCGCGATCAGCGCATCGGTATTCACGTGAGCAGGCGGAGATGTCGCCTCACCTGTCCCGATATAAAGTTGTCCGCGCGCGAGGTCGATTGATGGTGAATTCCAGACCGGCGCCCCTGATGGGCCATAGAGCATTTTGCCATCACCCCGGTCACGAACCGGTTCAGCCATTGGCATGGTGTGATAATCCCAGACCAGCTCGCCGGTCATGGCATCCAGAGCGACAACGCCGCCATGTGTCTTGCAGCACTCATGGGCATTGTTCGCGCCCATCATGATTTCTGCCATGGAAGACGGAACGAAGACCTTGTCACCAACCAGAACCGGCGTTCCCGTGATCATGGAGGCATCAAAAAGCCCGGCAGCTCCCTTCCAGATCAGATCGCCTGTTTCTGCGTCGATAGCATGAACAGAGCCGGATCGGTCCCCGACAAACACTGTTTCTCGCCCATCTGGCAGAATGCCGAATGACGCGCTTGAACGCAGTGTGATCTCGTTTTCATATACCCATTGCAGACATGGCTCGCTTTCGGAAATATCGAACGCGAAGAGCCGTCCATCGCTCTCACCGACCGGCAGAAACAGGCTTGTGCCAACAACAGCAGCCTGAGATCTCATCGAAACGGCTTTTGGGAAGCCGATAGCCCAGGCAAGTTCAAACTCGCCGAAATCTTCAGCTTCCAGGCCTGTCTGCTCATAAGACAGCACCCGGGAATTTTTCAGATCAAATCCAAATGTTGAAACGCTCGGGTCTGCCATCACTGATGGTGTGGCGCGTTCTGCAGGACAGGCCATCGCCTCGATCCAGCTGTCATTCACTTCCACATCCAGCCCCAGATAATCGGCGACATACTCGATCTCTTCAGAAGACAGCATACCGCCCTGAGCCTGCATGACGCCACTGATGAGCGACGAACGAATTTGCGTTCTCGGATACTGCTGCAAAGCATCCTTGCCGGGCGCACGGGTTTGCTCAGGATTATCGTGGCACATGGCGCAATAGGTCTTGTAGACCTCTTCGCCGGGATGCTGACTGGAGTCATCATTCTGAGCTGCCGCAGCCAAAGGCATCATGGCAGCGGCACCTAGCAACAGGCTCATGGCAAGGCGATTCATATTTCCTCCCGGTCGTTATTCTGCAAACGACTTCGTTATAGTGAGCTATAAGCTACAGTAATCTGGATGGCCGTCAAATGCCCAAAACTCAGTTGCGCTCTGAGGGGGGATGTCTCGAGACGGGTGTCAGATTTCCAGGAATCCCATCAGGCCGCGCCGCTTCAAGCATTCGCTTATAGGCTGGTCGAGCTTCAACGCGCGTTTTCCAGTCAGCCACTTTTGGGAACTGTGCTTCATCCACCAGGTTCAATTTGGTCGCCACGTTCAACGGGAACCACATGATAATGTCAGCTGCCGAAAATTCCGGGCCACCAAAATATGGATGCTCTTCCAGCCAGTTCTCGGAATACTGCACCACAGCCTCGCTATCGACCAGACGTGAGCGCTCAGTCGGCGGGTTTGTCATCCAGGCACGATAATCGCTGAATAGGCGCGCAGCCAGCGAACCTTCCGCATAATGCAGCCACATCAGATAGGTCGGATAGAACTCACTATCTATTGCAGGCATGAGCTGTCCTGGCGCGTACCGGGTGATAATGGTCTCTATAATCGCGCCGGATTCCACCAGAATATCGTCGCCTATCACCACGGTTGGCACCATAGGCATCTCATGGCCCAGCGCCCTCACCTTATCCATACTCGCCTGAAGATCACCGCGAACATACTCCAGTTCGTATGGTAGCCCGAGCTCTTCCATCAGCCAGACGATTCGTTCCGAACGACGGCCTTCCAGATGATAAATGGTGACGTCCGGCATAGGCATAGCCGTCGATGCAGCGGTTACTGACGGAGTTCCATAAGGCTCCGTCGCGCAGGCGCTCAACGCTGCTACGGCCGTGGCCATGAGAATAGACCGGATCATGTTTCCTCCCTGATGTTCTTTTTTTGAAAGCCTAGCATGGCCGTCAGGGGTGGCAAATTGCCCGCGTGACTGCAGATGCCTCACGTTTCCGGCATCCGTTCGAGTGAAACCTGGAACACCAGGGCCGCCTTTTCCCCTCCTGGGCGAGTGAGAAATTCAAAATCACTCTCCTGTGGCGCGAAGTTTGCGACCTCCACCCCAAGACCAGGCATTTCGTTTCAAGGTGGAACACATGACAATTCGACAGTTCGCAAGTGACACACGCGGCAATGCTGCGATCCTTTTCGCCCTCGTACTGACGGCGCTCGCTTCCGTTCTCGGACTGGCGGTTGATTTCCAGCGCGGGGTGTCTGCTCAGGTGACCATTCAAAGTGCGCTGGATGCCATGTCACTATCTGCAGCCCGCTCAATGGAAGATGCAGACAAGTCTGAATCAGACATCCGGACCGCTGCCCAACGTGTCTTTATGGCCAACCTGGAAACGGCGAATACCAACCTGCGCTGCCCGAACGCAACTCTGGAGCTCGACCTTGATGTCGGCACAGCTGATGCCCGCGTCAGCTGCACATTGCCGACCACGCTTGCGAGCATCTTCTCAATCGAAACGGTCACAATCTCCCGATCATCGTCATCCGCTATCAGCATGACACAGCTTGATCTGGCAATGATGCTGGATGTGTCCGGCTCAATGGCTGGCGACAAGATTGAAGATCTGCGTGAAGCGGCAAATGAAGCAATCGACATTCTGATCACGCCAAAAACTGGTGACCGCGTGCGCGTTGCCTTCAACACCTATTCCACTGCGATCAATATCGGCGATTATGCAGAGCGTGTGAAAGGCTCCAACTACGACTCCCGCAGCTCTACACGCAAATGCGCAACCGAGCGGAAAGGCACAGCAAAGTTCAAGGACGATGCGCCACAAATCGGCAAGTGGATTGAAGAAGACCGCACCGCAAACAATCGCAGATCGCTGGCGTGCCCAAGCAGCAGCATTGAACCCCTGACGAATATCAAAAGTCGCCTTCACGACAGCATCAACGATCTGACCGCGAATGGTTATACAGCTGGTCATCTCGGCATTGCCTGGGCCTGGTATCTGATCTCACCGCAGTGGAAAGACATCTGGCCCTCCGCGTCCGAGCCACATGACTATGGCGCGAATAACACTGTTAAAGCAGTCATCCTGATGACTGATGGCGAATTCAACACCTATTTCGAAGGCGCACAGGGTAACTCGACGCAACAGTCCAAGAAGCTGTGTGAGAACATGAAGAAGGAAGGCGTGATCGTCTATTCAGTCGCTTTCCAGGCACCGCTCGCCGGCAAGCGTGTCCTTCAGAGCTGCGCGTCCTCGAATAACCATTTCTTTGATGCGAGCAATGGTGATGAACTGATCGCGGCCTATTCCGCTATTGCGAGCCAGCTCAGCAATCTGCGACTCACACACTGATTGCCGCAACGGCAGCCCCTCTTAGCACTTGCAACACGTCTCTCATGGCTTACTCTAGTGATGAGAGACACATACATTTACGTGCGGGAGTGATACATGCGCTTTGAGGGATCTGAGAATTATGTCGCAACGGATGATCTGCAGATCGCCGTCAACGCGGCGATTATGCTCGAACGTCCCCTTTTGATCAAAGGCGAACCTGGAACTGGCAAAACCGTTCTGGCTATTGAAGTCGCCAAAGCGCTGGGAACAGAGCTGATCGAGTGGCACGTCAAATCAACAACAAAAGCCCATCAAGGTCTGTACGAGTATGATGCCGTTTCGCGTCTTCGCGACGGCCAGATGGGTGATGAACGCGCAGGCGACATCGCAAACTATATCAAGAAGGGCAAACTCTGGGAGGCGTTTGAAGCCGACAAACGCCCTGTTCTTCTGGTCGACGAAATCGACAAGGCTGACATTGAATTCCCGAATGACCTCCTTCAGGAGCTCGATCGCATGGAGTTCTATTGCTACGAGCTCGACAAGACCATCAAGGCGAAACAGCGCCCGATCATCATCATCACATCAAACAATGAAAAAGAGCTGCCGGACGCGTTCCTGCGCCGCTGTTTCTTCCACTATATCAAGTTCCCTGATGACCAGACCATGCGCGACATTGTCGAAGTCCATTATCCTGGCATCAAGCAGAAACTGGTGAAAGACGCGCTTCAGACCTTCTATTCCATGCGCGATCTTCCGGGCCTGAAGAAGAAGCCTTCAACCTCCGAGCTGCTCGACTGGCTGAAGCTTCTGATGAATGAAGATGTCGACCTCGACACGCTCAAGGAACAGAACCCGGACAAGCTCACACCGCCGCTCCATGGTGCGCTTCTGAAGAACGAAGCCGACATCTCCCTCTTTGAACGACTGGCTTATCTGTCACGTCGTGAAACCCGCGGACCGCAAGGCTAGCGCTACCAGAAACCGGAACCGCCCGGGTCGATAGGCGTTCTCCTGTTCATCGCAATCATGCGAACAGAAAATGGAGACAAACATGTCGACCAATACAAATGGCAATGGAAACGGTTTTATCTATTTCGTGGTAGGCGCACTCGTCGCTGTGGTGGCAGGCTTTGGCATCTACTACTTCACCGACGTCGGCGGCCCTGCGGATGACGGCACTGACTTCTCAGTATCTGTGAATGAAGACGGCATTGCTGTCGACGGCGACTAATCCGCTGTTTTCAGACTTGAAAACAACGAAAAGGCCATCTCTGAGGAGGTGGTCTTTTCTACATATTTAATGTTTTTCGATATGCATACCTTGATATTTTGCCGATAATCGATATATTGATTATCAATAACGCAAACGAAAGGTTCTTGAAATGCACGCCCGCTATAATGATGGTTATGATAGCTATGACCGGTATGAGCGCCGCTATCATCGGGAAGCGCGCGATGGCGACGCTTCCAAGATCCTGCTCATCATTCTCGCAGTCATCTTCCCTCCCCTCGCAGTCTTCTTCATGTACGGCTTCCGGGGTGAGTTCTGGATCAACCTTCTTTTGGTGATCTTCTTCTATATCCCTGCACTGATCCACGCGGTCTGGCTGGTTGCCCGCCGCTAGACTCCGGACTGGATCAAAGCGCGCCTGACGATGTTTTCGCCGGGCGCACTTTCGTTGTATTTGCAGGTTCAGGCCCTTCCACACCAAAAAGCTTGGCTTGAGAATACAATCCTGCGAAACTGAAGCATGACCGACTCACATCTGGATTGTGCGCCGACGAATGTCGAAGAAGCGCTGCTCGAAGCCGAAGCCGTCTGCGAAGCCCGCGGTGCGCGGCTGACTAAGATACGCCGCAAAGTGCTCTCGCTCATGCTTGAACACCGCGAACCTGCCAAAGCCTACGATCTTCTCGAGAAGCTTGATGGCGAAGGCGCAGCGAAACCACCGACCATCTATAGAGCCCTCGAATTCCTTCTGGAGATGGGCCTGGCGCACAAGATCGAAAGCCTGAACGCTTATGTGGCCTGCGGTCATTGGGGCCATCGGCACACAGCCGTCTTCCTCATTTGCGACAACTGCAAGGCCATCTCGGAGCTGCACGCAGACAAAACCCATGCTGCACTGGATGAAGAAGTCAGCGCAGCCGGGTTCAAAGGCACCTCAAGCGTGATTGAAGTTCACGGCCTGTGTGCCGACTGCGCCGCCGCTTAGGCGTATCTCTCAATAATCGTCGTGACGTTCTATCCATCCGCCAAATGCGGTTATGAAGGTCGTGAGGAATGATTTTGTATCCTCATTCGAGATTTCTCCCTCTTCCGACAACAGCTTGTTGACCCCGCCAATATAGGCTTCCGGCTGCTGCATGGTCGGCATGTTGAGGAAGACGAGCGACTGGCGCAGATGATGGTTCGCGCCAAATGCCGCCAGCGCACCGGGCGAAGAGGACACAATCGCCGCAGGCTTCCGGTCCCAGACGCTCTTACCGTACGGACGAGATCCTACATCGATCGCATTCTTCAAAAAACCGGGCACAGAGCGATTATATTCAGGCGTCACGAACAGAACGCCATCGACCTCATTCATCTCGCTTCGGAATGCTGACCAGGCTGCAGGCACCTCAGCTTCGAGTTCTTCGTTGTAGTGCGGAAGGTCACCAATCGAAATGAATTCAAAATGCAGGTTATCGGGTGCCAGCTTCGTCAATGCATTAGCGAGCTTCTTGTTTAGTGAAGCCGCTCGCAGACTTCCGACGATGACCGCAATCTTGTAATGTTTACTCATATCCAACATCCATTTTACAGAATTCCACTTCCTATCAGACGCCTGCAATTACAAAGGGTTTCATGCGTTTTCACATGCCCTTATGGCGTTTTTAAAACGCTTGATCAGCTCAGGCCTCCAGAGCCTGCAATTCCTCGCCGGAGAAAACGCGTGAGCGCGTCAGGAATCGTTTCTCCCGGCCGTTATCGAGACTGAACATACCGCCTCTTCCTGGAACGACATCTAATATGAGTTGGGTATGTTTCCAGGCTTCATACTGACTGGCGGAGATGTAAACTGGCACGCCATCGACGTCGCCGAGTTTCACATCATGCTCGCCCACTTTGAAGTCACTGGCCGGATAGCACATCGGGCTTGATCCATCGCAACAGCCACCAGACTGATGAAACAGAATTTCGGGATGGTCGGTTCGGATTTCCGATATCAGGTCCAGCGCAGCATCGGTCGCCCGGACACGTTCAGGCATGGCCATATCATCACCTCAATCAAAAAACTGGCAGACCCCGCATCCTCAGGGTGGAAACTCGATCCCCAATGGCGGTTCACGGGGGGGGAGGAAACATCCCATGGAGATCGATAACGGAGCCTGCCAGAGTTTGTTACATCAGCTTAGAAGAATCCAAGCTTCTGCGGAGCGTAGCTCACCAGCATGTTCTTGGTTTGCTGGTAATGGTCGAGCATTTTCGAGTGGTTTTCACGGCCGATACCAGACTGCTTATAGCCCCCAAATGCGGCGTGAGCCGGATAGGCGTGATAGCAATTGGTCCAGACGCGACCGGCCTGAATGGCCCGGCCGAAACGATAGCAGGTGTTTGCCTCGCGGCTCCACACACCAGCGCCGAGTCCATAGAGCGTGTCATTGGCAATCGACAGCGCTTCTTCGTCGTTTTTGAAGGTCGTCACGGAAACGACAGGGCCGAAAATCTCTTCCTGGAACACACGCATCTTGTTGTGTCCTTTAAGAACCGTTGGCTTCACGTAGAAACCATTGGCGAGATCACCGCCCAAATTCGCTGCTTCGCCGCCGATCAGAACTTCAGCGCCTTCCTGACGACCAATGTCGAAGTAAGACAGGATCTTCTCTTTCTGTTCGGAAGACGCCTGCGCACCGATCATGGTTGCGGGGTCACGCGGGTCACCCTGAACGATGGCTTCAACACGCTTGAGCGCTCGTTCCATGAATTTGTCATAGATGTTTTCATGGATCAGCGCGCGGGACGGACAGGTGCACACCTCGCCCTGGTTCAGGGCGAACATGACAAAGCCTTCAATCGCCTTGTCGAAATAGTCGTCATCCTCACGGGTCACGTCTTCGAAAAAGATGTTTGGTGATTTACCGCCCAGTTCCAGCGTCACCGGAATGAGGTTTTCAGACGCATACTGCATAATCAGACGACCTGTCGTCGTCTCCCCGGTAAAGGCAATCTTTGAAATGCGTGGGGAAGACGCCAGCGGCTTGCCCGCCTCAAGGCCAAACCCGTTCACGATGTTCAGAACGCCTTTTGGCAGAATGTCTGCGATCAGTTCAGCGAACACCATAATCGTCGCCGGGGTTTGCTCAGCAGGTTTCAGAACCACGCAGTTACCTGCCGCCAGCGCTGGCGCCAGTTTCCATGCCGCCATCAGAAGCGGGAAGTTCCATGGAATGATCTGACCAACGACACCAAGTGGTTCGTGGAAGTGGTAAGCGACCGTATCATGATCGATCTCGGAAATGCCGCCTTCCTGCGCTCGGATGCAGCCCGCGAAATACCGGAAATGGTCGACGGCCAGAGGCAAGTCCGCGGCCATGGTTTCGCGGATCGGTTTACCATTATCCCAGGTCTCGCAGGTGGCGAGCAGCTCGAGATTGTCCTCCATCTTGTCCGCAATGCGGTTCAGAATGTTCGCACGCTCTGTTGTGGATGCGCGCCCCCAGGCTGTTTTCGCTGCATGGGCGGCATCTAGTGCAGCTTCGATGTCTGATGCGTCGGATCGCGCAATTTCGCAGATCTTACCGCCGGTGACAGGCGAGGTGTTATCGAAATACCGTCCGGCTTTCGGCGCGACAAACTCACCATTGATGAAGTTGTCATAGCGCGCGCTGAACGGAGATGTTGTACGGGAATCGGATGCTTGAAGGGTGTCTGCCATTCTCTTTCCTCCAGTGTTGAGCCCCGATCGGTTCCTGTGCCGGGGCTTTCTGGAGATTAAAATGGCGAACTGAGTTTCATTGTCATCAGACGGGACACACGAGATCCGTCTCACCTGTCTCAGAATTGAGACACATTGATCAGATCAGGATTTGTCCGACTGAATCAGCCCAAGCTTTGTGGCGCGTCGATAGAAAGTGGCGCGACTGACACCCAGCTGTCGGGCCGCTTCACTCATATTGCCGTCAGCGCGGGCAATCGCGCGCTTCATGGCGCTCTGCTCAGCTCGTTCAAAGCCCTTCGGCCCCGCACCATCCCCACCGAGAAGATCTGTTGCAGGCTTCGGCGAGAAAGCTTCGCGCGCGGGCAGTCCGAAGTGTTTCCGGGCCGCACGGGTTGCACCAACAACCAGATCGTCAGAATTCACAGCCAGAAGAACAGGCGACCGGCGATTATCACCCTCCCCCCTCAGAATGCGTGCCCCTGCATGCTGATCGCAAAAGTGATCGGCCTCGATCTGCCCCGCCGCATCCGTCACTGCCTGAGAAATTAGTTTCGCTAGCGGACCCTCGACATCTGCGCGCCAGACGGAAATATCCAGAACCGCAAGAAGGCTGCCGTCAGAATTGTAAATCGGCGCACCAAGACAGCTCATCGAAATATTGTCAGATCTGAAGTGCTGGTCCTGGTGGATGGAGACCGATCGCCCTTCAGCGATACAGGTTCCAATACCATTGGTGCCTTCCATCTTCTCTGACCAATCGCCACCCGGCGACAAATTCACAGCGTCGAAATCGGCCTTGTCGCCGGCGCTAGTCAGCGCTTCGAGAACGATTCCTTCTGCATCACACAGAAAGACACCGCATCCTGAAAACGAGATCGTGTCGCGAAGGTTGTGCAGAGTGGGTTGAGAGACATGGATCATTCGCGACAGTCGATCACGGCGATCGCGAAGCTCAGTCGCACCCCAGCGTTCGCCACGGGAGGCGGCATCTGGTGCCAGACCATGTAGTTTTGCAGAACGTGCCCAGGAGGCGACAATCATGGATCGAGCCGCGTCACTACCGGAGCGGATACTCGTCAGAACTTTTTCAGCGTGCGGTAAGGTGTCCGCCTTCTGTGTCTTTTCCATCACTCTAAAATATCTGCAAAATCATGTTCTGTCATCTGGCTGCAAAATGACATTGTCGCAACACGGCCTCAGCGCTTCGATCTCTTTCCCGGAATGTCTTGGTTTTGTACTCGACACGCTCCACAATAGCTTGTGCCAGCCCGCCTGACTCGCGTCACTCTGAAGCGACATCAGACGGTGGCGCGATGACATGGGATGGAAACAGAATGATCGAGCTATACAAGGGCCTCGCCAACACCTGGGAATGTGACGAGATGGGGCACATGAATGTGCGCTTCTACGTCAATCGTCAGGTGGAAGGCGTCCACATTCTGGCTCATGCCATCGGATTACCCGAACTTTTTACGCCTAATGGCAAATCGACGCTTATCCCGATCGACCAGCATATACGCTACATCAAGGAAGTTCATGCCGGCAAACCACTGACCATGGTCGGCGGCGTCATCGAAATCGACGAGGATGAGATCCTTCTCTATCAGGAACTCCGTCACACTGTTTCGGGCGATCCCGCCGCCGCCTTTCGAACCCGGCTCCGCCATGTTGAGGCGAAAACCTTGAAACGCTTCCCTTGGAATGAAACCACACTGGAAAAGCTGGAAGCCCTGAAAGTCACAGACCTTCCCACCAATACCGCGCCGCGTTCGGCTGACCTTTCAAGTGAGCCCCTGCCCGATAGCGAGATCAGCAGCCAGATCGCCGAAGATTTCGGCGCGAAAGTCATTGGCCGATGTGCAGTTCCTATCCAGCAGTGCGATCCTTTCGGACGAATGGGGCAGGAATATTTCATGGGCCGCATTTCCGACAGCGTGCCGAATCTTCTCAATGTCTGGCGAGAACAGGTCACGAAGGATGCCTCCACAGAAGAGTCCCCAAAACGCACCGGTGGCGCGGTTCTGGAACTCCGCATGATCTTTCGCGCCTGGCCCAAAGCCGGTGACCTGATGGAAATTCGAAGCGGTCTCGGTGAAGTCAAACCCAAGGTCCACTCTCTCGTTCATTGGGTACTTGATCCATCGACAGGCAAGCCCTGGGTCACTGCACAGGCCTATGCCGTGACATTTGACCTCAACACCCGAAAAGTCATTGCAGCGGATCCGCGCCACATGGATATGCTCGAACAACACGCCGCGCGCGGCCTCCGCCTTTGATCAGCTTCTCCATAAACATTGAATTGCAAACCACTGATTTGCGCTAATTTAAGCTTGCCGGGCTAGGCTCAGACCAGATCAGTGGGAGCGCACAATGACCGAGTTACTGGCAGACGTGGAAGATTCGAGCCGTTTCGCCCTCTATCGTGGCGTCATCGCCCTCGCATGGGCAGACCACGAACTCCATGACGATGAGAAAACCAAACTGCATGACATCATTACCCTTCATCAGGGTCTGTCAGACGAACAGCGCGCGTCTCTTCTGAAAATGGTCGATGAACCTGTGACCATGGATGAGATCTGGCCAGACATCACAAGCGCTCAGCATCGCGCGCGACTGATTGATCTTGCCAATCTCATGTTCCAGCAGGATGGCGTCATCTGTGACTCAGAGCGCGAACTCTATGACCGCTTTCTCGCCAAACACCTCAACTCGCTTGATCAGGCCGCCATCGCTCGTGACATAGACGAGCTGATCAACCGTCAGGCCGACTTGCGAGAACAGCGTGAAGCAGACCTGAAAGACTATGCACGTCAGTACAGCCTGATTGAGAAGATCAAAGGCGTCTTCAAGAAGGACTGAGCGTTCAGCGCAAAAAAAAGCCCCGACGGTCAGCTGTTCCGTCAGGGCGTAAGGCAGTGCATTTGCAACGCCTCTGTCTCTGCTGTGCTTCGTGCCGTCTCACAAGCCGGAGAAACAGCCTTTCACAGGTAATCCACGGGCAATTCACAGGGTAATCTGTGGAAAATTTCTTATCCACAAACAGTCGCTTAGCCGTGTGCGTTGGAGCTTGACCCCCAAAAGAAAATCGCCAGCAAGGCTGGCGATTCCCGGAAAACGTATCGGTCAGAAATCAGAGTGATTTGACGATATCTTCGACCATCTTCTTCGCATCGGCCAACAGCATCATGGTGTTGTCCTTGAAGAAAAGCTCGTTCTCAATACCGGCATAGCCCGAACCGAGCGATCGTTTGATAAAGAGCACAGTCCGTGCGTTTTCGACGTCCAGAATTGGCATGCCGAAGATTGGTGACGATGGGTCGGTCTTTGCCGCCGGGTTCGTCACATCGTTCGCGCCAATCACAAACGCAACGTCGGCTTGGCTGAAGCTTGAATTGATGTCCTCAAGCTCGAACACTTCGTCATATGGTACATTCGCCTCAGCGAGCAGAACGTTCATATGACCCGGCATCCGACCTGCGACCGGGTGAATCGCGTAGGTCACATCGACGCCTTCTTCCTTCAGCTTTTCAGCCATTTCCTTCAGCGCGTGCTGAGCTTGCGCCACGGCCATGCCATAGCCCGGCACAATGATGACCCTGCCCGCATTCTTCATGATGAAGGCCGCATCGTCCGCGGAGCCGATCTTCACAGGACGATCCGCCCCGCCACCAGCACCGCCAGCCGCCGCGTCGTCAGCGCCAAAGCCGCCGAGGATTACCGAAATGAAGCTCCGGTTCATGCCCTTACACATGATGTAGGACAGGATCGCACCAGATGAGCCCACCAGAGCGCCCGTAATGATCAACGCGGTGTTCGCCAGCGTGAAGCCAAGCGCCGCAGCTGCCCACCCCGAATAAGAGTTCAGCATGGAGACAACGACTGGCATGTCTGCGCCGCCAATCGGGATGATCAGTGTGATACCGAGCACAAGTGCAAGACCTGTGATCGCCCAGAACATCCACGGCTGAGTCCCGCCAGTCTGAACCATCATGACGACCAGAGCGATAATCGCCACACCGATCAGGATGTTCAGAATATGACGCATTGGCAGGATGATCGGTGCACCCGACATATTCCCGTTCAGCTTGGCGAAGGCAATGACAGAACCGGTGAAGGTGATCGCGCCAATGGCAGAGCCGAGCGAGAGCTCGATCAGTGACGCCATATGTAGGCCTTCAATGCTTCCGTCCGCTGCAAGTTCGGCAATGCCGAAATTGATCGGAGCGTAAAGCGCCGCTGCCGCCACGAGTACGGCAGCGAGACCGACCAGCGAGTGGAAGGCTGCAACCAGCTGAGGCATGGCCGTCATCGGAATTTTCTTCGCGATAATCGCACCAACGATCCCGCCGACTGCGATGCCGCCGAGTATCAGGCCAAGCGTCACGACATCCAGCGCACCGCCCGTTGCCAGTACAGCCAGCGTCGTGCCGACGGCGATCGCCATACCGATCATGCCGAAATAATTACCCTGACGAGATGTCGCCGGGCTGGAAAGTCCCCGCAGGGACAGGATGAAAAGTATCCCCGAAACGAGATAAAGAAGCGCAGCAATATTCGCGTTCATGGCTTAGCGCTCCTTCTTCTTGTACATGGCGAGCATGCGTGACGTCACAAGGAAGCCCCCGAAGATGTTCACGGCAGCCAGAGCAGCAGCAACTGCGCCCATGCCTTTGGCCATCCAGAGGTTTGCTGTGAGTTCCATGCCTGCACCAGCAGCAGCCGCAACAAGCGCGCCCACGATAATCACTGACGAAATCGCGTTCGTCACAGCCATCAGCGGCGTATGCAGAGCCGGTGTCACCGACCAGACGACATAATAGCCGACGAAGATCGCCAGCACGAAAATGGCGAGACGGAAGATGATCGGATCAACCCCGTCACCTGCCCCGGTCGCGGCAAAAGCGGGCATGGCCATCAGGCCAGCTCCAGCCGCTGCCAGAAGAAGTTTCTTGAAGGTCATGTCTCAGCCCTCCTGCAATGATTGGTGGACGGTCGCGCCATCGCGGGTCA
>NZUJ01000051.1 GCA_002701295.1 Ponticaulis sp.
ACAGCAACACGGATAAACGAAACAAAACCCGACCGGTCGTTTTTTTATAGTTCAGGGCGATCATCGAATGAAGCAGGCTTCCTGTTCCAGCTGATTGCGCGGCTTTACGGCACCAATAACGTCAATAACTGTTCCTATTACTGCCATCAGGCAACTGGGGTCGCGCTCGGCAGCACGATAGGCACAGGCACGTCCACCGTTGAACTGGAAGACCTTAGCCTCTGCGACACGATTTTCGTTATTGGCGCCAATCCGTCGTCAAATCATCCGCGCTTCATTCACAAGCTCAAAGCCTGCCGGGACAGGGGCGGGCAGGTCATCATCATCAATCCCGCAAAAGAGCCAGGGCTGGTGAAGTTTGCGCTGCCAAAAAGTCCGAAATCACTTCTGTCGGGCGGAAGCGAGATTGCCTCCGAATATCTTCAGCCAAAAATTGGTGAAGACCTGGCTTTGTTCAAAGGCATCGCCAAAGCGCTGATCGAAGGCAGTCAGCTTGATGACGCGTTTATCGAGGCCCACACAACAGGGTTTGATGCCTACCTGGAAACCATCACCGCGATTAGCTGGGATCAAATTGCAGATCGCTGCGGCATCTCGCGCCAAGAGATCGAACGGATCGCCGCGCTTTACGCATCGTCTGACAATGCCGTATTCGCCTGGGGCATGGGGATGACCCATCACCTGAATGGCGTCGAGAACATCGAAGAGATTGCTGCTCTGGCCTTCCTCCGAGGAATGATTGGTCGGCCGGGCGCCGGCCTCCTGCCCTTGCGCGGGCATTCAAATGTTCAGGGCGTTGGTACGATCGGCGTCAAACCTGTGCTGGCCTCTGATGTTATCGCCAGAATGGAAGAAGTGTTTGGCATATCGCTGCCTGAAACGCGTGGCATGGACACAATGGCGTGTATGAAGGCCGCCGATGCTGGCGAAATTGACGCGGCGGTCATCATGGGCGGCAACTTGTACGCCGCCAATCCGAACTCAAGCTGGGCGAAAGCCGCGCTGGACAAGATTGGGTTCAAGCTATTCCTCACTACGACACTTAATCAGGGCCATGTGAACGGTGTTGAAAGCGGAGATGTTGTCATTCTTCCCGTGACCGCGCGAGATGAAGAATGGGAACCAACCACCCAGGAATCCATGTTCAATTTTGTGCGCCTGTCTGATGGCGGAATATGTCGACTGGAAACCGTGCGTCCTGAGAGCGTGATTCTGGCGGATCTTGCAGCACGCATTCTGTCTGATTGCCCGATCGATTTTTCAACCTTCGCCAGGCATGACAGTCTGCGGGAGGCGATTTCCAGAACCGTGCCGGGCATGGAAGATCTCGCGGATATCAGCAAAGCCAAACACGAGTTTCATATCCGAAACAGGTTGCTGCATACACCGACATTCCAGACGCCTGACGGAAAAGCTGTTTTTCCCGAGAACATGCTAACCAGCGGACAGGCTGACAAAAACTATCCATTTGTCATGGCGACCATTCGTTCCGAAGGGCAGTTTAACTCAATCATTTATGAAGAACGTGATTCTTATCGCGGAACCGAGCACCGATGGACGGTTCTCATGAACAGGAAAGACATGGACGTTCTTGGCCTTAACCCGGGAGACAAAGTCGACCTGTCGTCAGAGAATGGTGACATGACTGGCGTTGAAGTCCACGCCTTTGACGTGCCTCAAGGCTGCGTCATGACGTATTATCCGGAAGCCAATGCGCTTACCGGTAACAAGGTCGACCCGCGTAGCCATACGCCAGCGTTCAAATCGGTCAAAGTTCAGATTTCAGCGACAGAAAAGTACTGACGGCGACGCCAACAGATTTCAGGCCGAGCGGCTCTTCCACCAGATGCGGAATATTCTCGGTCCATCGATCAGATAGCGACGCCACAAGCGATGCGGCTCGCTCAACAGTCGGTGGAGCCATTCAAGCCGTGCCTCGCGCATCCAGAGCGGAGCTCGCGTCACTTTTCCAGACAGGAATTCAAGGCTCGCACCGCAACACAGAGCAACGCCTATTGCGCCACCCATACGAGCGGCTTCGAGTGCGACCATTTCCTGTTGCGGAGAACCAACACACAGGAAGGCAAAGCGTTCATTATGTTCACACAGGAATTCAGCAGCCCGCTTAATGGCTTCCGGGTTTTTCCGAAGGCCCATTGGCGGATTATGCCAGGCGACGTTCGTCAGGCCATAATCGCGCGCCAGAGATTCAACGATGTCCGCATCTCCGCCAATCAGAACAATTTTCTCGAGCGGTGAAATATGGTGTCGGACCAGGTTCTCAACGATGTCGGCTCCAGGGGCGGACGGTAAGGGCTTACCCTCCAACCGGGCCAGAACTTCCAGAACTCGGCTATCACAAACCAGATAGTCCGCATTCTCATAAAGAGGACGGAGCTCAGGCTCGGCGTTCAATCTGACCAGATGGTCGACATTGGGTGTCACGACATAAGCAAATGGCGCCCCGCGATCCACATGCTCGAGAAGACAATTCACAGCCTGACCGACGTTCATCGAATCATATTCGAGACCGATAAACCGAATTCGGCTCGAATTCGATGTGTTAGAGACTGTCGATGTGTCAAATAAGATTCCCATGGAAATTCTGATGCCATATCAGAACGAAAATCCCGTTTCGGAAATCAAATCAGTCTGGTAACCACCGATAGGCTTTGATTAACCATACCGTAACCTGTCATTCAATTGGCAGTGGAGGACACTTCAAAAAGTCTCGTTTAAGGCAACTTGTCGAGGGTTACATCAGCTGGTGATATACTTTTGGTTGCCATGACGTGGATAGAGATGGCGACATGTGCATCGGCGGTCCCAAAAAAATTTTTTGAACGTTTCTCGCCACACGCGACTGAAATTTCTGGCTTTATAGGTTTCCACATTCTCCCGAGATCACATGCTCGGTCTGGGCTGTCCAACATCACCTTCCCGCTTTTTCTTTGAATCGAGATCATGCTTGCGGAGCAGGCCGCGAAACTGGTGATAGGTGAGACCCAGAAACTCTGCAGCCTTTCCCTGATGTCCGGATGTTGCCTTCAATGCAGTTTCAATGAGACGTGTTTCATAAAGCCGGATCTCAGAGTCGAAATTAATTCCTGTCTCATCAAATGGCGGCGGATCCAGACGAAACTCTGTATCAGCAGCTGGCTTTTGCAATTTTGTTGATCTGGATTTCGGCCGAAAAGGTGATTCAAATGGGTCAATCACCTCTGGTGCGAACTCGATTGGGTCCAACATCGAGACTTTGAGGCTGTTGAACGTCAGCCGCTCAGCCACATTCTTAAGCTCACGCACATTACCCGGCCAGTCATGTGCTTCCAGAGCCAGAATGGCTGAGGCCGAAAAACCGGGAAACCCCACCCCCAACTCCCGCGCCATTCGGGAACCGAAATGGTCCGCCAGCAAGGAGATATCTTCCAGGCGATACCGCAATGGCGGCAGCGTGATGACGTCGAATGCAAGGCGGTCCAGAAGATCGGCTCTGAATTTACCCTCTTCGACAGCCGTTGGGAGATCAATATTCGTCGCCGCTGACACCCGGACATCACATGTCAGGACATCTTCACCACCCAGACGCTGAAATTCACCATATTCAATGACCCGAAGCAGTTTCTCCTGAACACGCTGTGTGGCGGTCGCGATCTCATCAAGAAAGATTGTTCCGCCATCGGCCTGCTCAAATCGGCCAATTCGCCGTTTCGTAGCACCCGTGAAGGCCCCTTGTTCATGGCCAAACAACTCCGAATCGAGGAGCTCTTCATTAAGGGCGGCGCAATTCACCTTAATAAATGGACCATTCCAGCGACGCGACAGAAAGTGAAGCCGCTCGCCAACCAGCTCCTTACCCGTGCCGCGTTCCCCAATAATCAGAACAGAGCGATCGAGCTCAGCAATACTTGAGGCCTGCTCTAGCGCCTCCAGCCATTCAGGACTTTCACCAATCGGCGTTACGGGATCTGACATAGCTTAAATTACTTATTTTTTCGTCATTCTGCAATTTTTATTTCGTCATTTTTACTATTTTTTCTTTTCAAATTTGACGAGAAAGATTTTTAATTCAATAAAAACAAGATACTAACTAATTAATTTTGACTTGGCACGCCAGTTGCAATGTTAGGTCAGCTCAGCGGCTTTAAGGGGGCCGCAAATACGGAGAAAGCAGATGAAAGACTATGAGGCCTACAACCAGCCAAAGACCGAACAGACGTTCACGGATCGCCTGTCCACTTTCACACGCTGGCTGTCTCGCCGTCCGATGGAAAGCTGGGGCTTCTTCATCGCCGGTCTGATCATCGCCCGCATTCTCTTCTAACGCATTCAATCAAGGAGCCCGACCATGGGACTTTTCTCCCGCTTCGGCGACATCGTGAATTCTAACATCAATGCCATGCTGGATAAGGCTGAGGATCCTGAAAAGATCGCCCGCCTCATGATCCAGGAAATGGAAGACACTCTGATCGAGGTTCGCACTGGTGCGGCCCGCGCTATGGCTGACAAAAAAGAAATGGAACGCGAGATCGTTCATTTCGAAAAGATTGCCGGCGACTGGGAAGCTAAAGCTGAACTCGCTCTCGACAAGGAACGTGAAGACCTCGCTCGCGGCGCTCTTCAGGCCAAACAGAAAGCTGAAAGCGAGATCGAAGCTCGTAAAGCTGGTCTGGCGGCTGCAGAGGAGGCTTTTGAGAAGCGTTCAGCAGATCTCGAAATGCTTCAGGCCAAGCTTGATGAAGCAAAAGCCAAGCATCGCGCACTGATGATGCGTCGTCAGGCTGCTGAAGACCGCATCCGCACACGTTCGCGTACTTATGACAGCCGCGTTGACGACGCTCTGGCGCGCTATTCTGCGGTTGAACGCAAAGTCGACGAGATGGAAGCCTATGCTGACACGATCAAAGGTTCAGAGCCAACGCTCGAACAGGAGTTCGCCAATCTCGCTCAGTCAGAAGCCATCGAGAAAGAACTCGAAGCTCTGAAGCGCCGTAAAGGTGTTGCGACGACTTCTACACCAACAACCACATCAACCGCGACATCTGAGGAGTAAGCCATCATGGTCATGCCACTTATCGTACTCGCAAGCATTATGGGCGTTCTCACGGCGCCCGGCCTGATCGCTCAACACCTGGAAGCCCGCAAAGCCAACCGGCTTGATGCGCAAGTAGAAGGTTAATCGTCATGCCCGAAGAAATTTTCGTGATTGCTATTCTCAGCATCATTTTCATCGGGTTCCCGGCAACGCTGTTTCACTACATCACCATTTGGCGGAAACAGCGGAGCCTCCAACCTGACGATGAGCGGATGCTTGAAGATCTCTGGCGATCAGCCCGCGCTATGGAGCGCCGTATTGAGAGCCTTGAATCCATTATTTCCGGTGAAACCGAGCGCCAGCCGCGCTCTGAAAACTACCGGGACGACGTTTACAGGAAAAACTGATGACCGACCGCAGACACAAACACGACGATTATGGAAGCTGGAGAAATTCCTTCCATCGCCGTCCGGAAAACGAGGAGGAGCCTTATGACTATGTTGGTTCCCCTAACCCGAAACGCCTTTATCGCTCACGCAAAGAACGCGTCATCGGCGGTGTATGTGGCGGGATTGCTGAACGCTTTGGCTGGGAACCGACGCTGGTTCGACTTGCCACAGTCGTCGCCTTCCTGGTCACGTCGGGTGGTCCAATTCTCATTGGCTACGTCATTCTCTGGATGATCACGCCGCAACGGCCGCTGAATGCGCGTCATCTGAGCCCCGACGAAGAAACCTTCTGGCGCGGTGTTTCGGACAAGCCTTCGGTGACGTTTTCCAACATCCGTTACAAATTTCTGGATCTGGAAGACAGGCTTCAATCCATGGAACGCGCCGTCACTTCCGACGAATGGCGTCTCCGCAAACAATTCCGTGACCTCGAGCGCGGGCAGTAGAGTTCACTTCTAACCAAATCCTGACTTCAGGGGCGAAACAATGACACAAAGACAGGCACACATTGGAATCATCACCAGCCTCGGCATCGCATTCGGTGTTCTGGCTATAGCGACAGCATCAGTCATGGCAGGCGACCTGCGTGTTCAGGCAGCCGGACTGGATGTGACCCTTTCCAGCAAGGCAGAACGCGGCTTCGTTATCAAGATTGATGGCGCTGATTGCCCAGGTGCTGGATGTCCGGCTTTCGCCCTGAACTGGTCTTTGGCGAAGCGCGGTTAGGCCCTGCCTTTCCGCATCGCCCGAACCAGAAACCTGATTGGACTCACAAGTTCGCGTTCTGCTTCTGACACTGGGCAAGGTTCTCCCAAGGCGGATGCGACGATTAACTCAGCCAATAAAGGGGCAAACGTAAAGCCACGTGCCCCAAGTCCGGTAAGCAGATAGACTGAAGGATTGAAAGGCGGCGTTTCAGATAGCTTCGCGCCTACCTTCAAAGGCTCCAGACAGTGGCTTGCTGCGTCCGTCTCGAAAATCACTCCCGCAATTGGAAAACGGTCCGGCGTCGTCGCCCTCACTGAAGCTCGCGACTCCAGCGACGACATCTCCAGATCCGAATGCCAGTCAGGCGCAAGCGCCTCTAGTCCGCGAAGATTATGATCTCGGGCCTCAGAACTTACCCCAGCAGACTGATCATCTTTCAGCGCTTCAAAAGTTGCCCCGAATACAATTTCCTCATCCTCACGCAACGCATAGCTGCCGTTTGCTTTAGCGAAGAGCCCCGACAAACCGGGTGTAAGGCGTCCGGATTCGATCTGACCCATTTTGCCGACAATCGGAACATCCATATCTGGCAAGAGGCTCTGAGCCTCATATCCTGTCGTTAAAACAACCAAAGCCCTGTTGTCGTCATGCTGACGAATTTCGTCGATGTGTTCGATGTTTGCATCAAAAGTCTTTGAAATCAGGGGGTGGTTCAGAAGGTCCTCAACAATTTTAGTCGGCGAGATGAGCCCGGATTGATGATGAACAAGGCCCTGCCCGTCCTCATTCGCCTCAAGCCAGTCGGCATCCAGCGGCGGGTCCTTTAGCAGTTTTTGAAACCGACTGACCTCTGTCTCTGACTGAGGGTATTGCTGTGTACTAACCCTGCTCATCGCATCAGGCGCGAAATGTTCATAGGTTCGCAGCGCGTAAAGATAGCTCTGGATCAGAAGTCTGGCCTGAGGTGTATCAGCTGCGTCGAGCCGGGGCATAACAAGCCCTTTAGGGTTTCCGCTCGCCCCACTCGCTGGCTTTTGATGGCGGTCCAGAATTGTTACAGGAAAGCCGCGCTCAGCAAATTTCCGGGCTACACTCGCGCCCGCAATACCCGCACCGACCACGATGACCTTGTCGAAGTTGATCGCTTTCGGCCGGGACAAATACACGTCTATATCCACATCTGAAGATGTTTCTGGCGGCCAGATCGCTTCCAGACGTTCGCGCTTTCGCCCAAAACCAGGCTGTTTTGACACCTCGAACCCCGCCTCTGCCAAAGCTCTCCGAACAGCGCCCGCAACGGTATAGGTACCAACTCGGCAGCCCGGAGCCGCGTGGTGGGCCAGTTGAGCCATCACCTGAGCGGACCAGATGGAGTCATTTTTCGCTGGCGCAAAGCCGTCGAGAAACCAGGCATCCGCATTGAAGTGACAGGATGTGAGCCAGTCTTCCGCGTCACCAACAAAAAGGCTCAGGCTGACCCGGTGTTCGGGAAACTCAATGCGCTGGAGCCCTTTGGTACGTTCCGGCCAGGCGTCGAGCAGGGCTTTTGCCTCCAGATCCGGCCAGCGTGAGTAGGCTTTCCGCGCCTCGGCCGATGACATGAGGAACTTTTCAACACTCAGGAAATGTAGCCAACCCGTGGAGGATGCCGGCGATGATTTCCAGAGACTGAGTGTTGCCAGAAAGTTCAATCCAGTCCCGAAGCCAAGCTCTGCAATGACAAATGAGTTGGTGCCTTCCCATCGTTCAGGAAGACCGCAAGGCTTTAGAAACGTTTCATTTGTTTCCTGAAGCCCATCGACGACGGAATAATACACATCGTCAAAGCGGCTCGCGACGGGCGTTCCGTCATCTTTCCAGGAAATTTCAGGTCGTTCGGGCAGTCGTGACATGAGCCTGATCTAGCAGGCCTTTCAGCAAATGCAGAGCCTGTTTTACGGTCGAAGTGCTGCCAGAAGTGATTGGGCCGATCTGAGCGGAATAACTTCAGGTAAAGGACCACGCATCACAACCAGTCGATGCCAGGTCGGGCCGAACAGGATCTCGCTGGCACTATCTATATCGTAATCGCGCTTAATATGGCCGCGCGTTGAGGCTTCAGCCAGAACAGTCTTCAGGGCTTTGCGATATCGTGAGTTAAACCAGTGGCGGAATACCTCGCCAGCATGCGGATCATCAGCTGCCGCTAGAAGTGCAGAACGCAGCAAGTGCGCACCATCACCCGCTCGTGCAAAGCGCGCGATTGGCTGAAGCAATTCAGATAGCTGCACATCGAGTGGCTTACCCGGCGCCGAGATCGGATCATCAATTTTGCTGATTGCCGCTTCGACCGCGATGGAGGCAACCGAAGGCCACCAGCGATATATAGTCTGCTTGCTGGCTTTGGCGCGTCGAGACAGCCGATCAGGGCTGAACCCGCGCCATCCGCTGTCGACGAGTTCATCGCGTGCAGCGGCCAGAATAGCCTGGCGTGACGCCTCACTGCGTTTCGGGCCTTCGCGTCTTGGCTTGATTGATGTCGGTACTGTTGTTGTTGGTTTTACGGTCGTGTCCATCATATCCACCTTCAATGGCAGCGCCCAGCCAGACCATAGTGTACGCTTTCAGCCTTAACTCTTTATAACAAGCAGATCAGATTTGTCGGCCCCCGGCCCTAAAGGCCAGACATCAGACAAGTTGCGTGAAGACTGCCCACAATATGGACAAGGCCATGAGTGCGGCAGCGGAAACATAAAAAATACGAGCGAATACAGGGTTAGAAATTTTTCGCGCCAGTAATCGTGCTGCGCCGCCATACACACTCAGACCCAGAAGTTCCGTCACGGTGACTGTGGCAATCATGATACAGGCTTGTGGGATAATTGGTTCACCGGGTGTAAAAAAGGTCGGCAGAAGCCCACCAAACCAAACAAGCGCGTTTGGATTTCCGATCTGCAGTCCAAAACCTTTGAAGAATAGCGCTGCTAGTCGACCGTATTTTGGCGGTTTCCGCGCGCGTGTTCCAAATACCTCTGTGACATCATCTTCGAAGTGCGTTGAAACCGGCTGAGTTGCTGTGGACCAGGCAAGCCAGAGCACAAAGCAAATTCCAGCGATTTTCACGATCAGAAAGGCGGTTGGGAATTGCTGGGCGAGCAAACCCGCACCTGATGCCGCAAGCGTTATCCAGACAACATTCGCTGCACAGATGCCAAGACCCGCAACGAGTGCGAGGGCGAATCCATATCGCAGCGATGACGCCATGACGAGCATCACGGCCGGACCAGGTGTTAACCCTCCGGCCATGAACAGAATGATGAGAGAGATCCAAAGATCAAAAGGCACGTTTGAAAACTTCTGTTCTGATGAGCAGGAATCTCTTCAAACGCGCGAGCAGGCTAAATTCTGTCAGAGCCTGGAGGAGCGCGTCACTGAGTCGTCGCTCGTCCGAAACACTGATCCGATCAGATGATCAGATTTCGCCCTTATAGCGTTTGATCGAGAGTTCGATCAGCTCGTGAGCTTTGTCGACATCGTAAATCGCATCAACCTTCACCCATTTGTTTGGCTCAAGATCTTTGTAGTGCTCAAAGAAGTGCTTGATGCGCTCAAGAAGAAGATCAGGAACATCGTCGAGAGTCTTCATCTTGTCGTAATAGGTAGTCAGCTTGTGATGTGGCACTGCCAGAATTTTCTCGTCCTGACCGCCGTCATCTTCCATCATCAGAACACCGATTGGACGCGCCTTCAGAACAGAGCCAGGAACCAGAGCGCGCTGACCGATGCACATGACGTCGATCGGGTCGCCATCAAGGCTCAGCGTGTGCGGAACAAATCCGTAGTTACAAGGGTAACGCATGCTGGTGTAGAGGAAGCGGTCGACAAACATCGCACCAGAATCCTTGTCGATCTCATACTTGATCGGCTCACCACCCAGTGGCACTTCGATCAGTACGTTGACGTCATGAGGCGGGTTATCGCCTGTTGGAATTTTCGACAGATCCATTTTTGGTCCCCTCGCACGCTACTGGATAATCCGGCGTGGTCTAGCCGCCTGTCACGCTGTGTGCAAGCGCAACAAATGTCTAACGGCCATAAAAAATCAAGAAATGCCAGAACGGTTCAAAACTCCGTCCTGGCTGATAAATATTAGGACTTGTCGCGGGCTGCCAGTGTTCGCAGACGCAAGGCGTTCAGACGAATAAAGCCTTCGGCATCTTTCTGATCATAAGCGCCTTTGTCATCTTCAAAAGTGACGAGCAGATCACTGTAGAGCGACTTGTCTGACCGGCGGCCTGAGACAATCACATTGCCTTTATAGAGAGTCAGGCGAACCTCGCCCTCTACATTTTCCTGGCTCTTGTCGATCAGTGCCTGCAGCATTTCCCGGTCTGGTGAGAACCAGAAACCGTTATAGATCAGCTCTGCATATTTCGGCATGAGCTCATCTTTCAGGTGTGCGGCATTGCGATCGAGCGTGATGGATTCAATCGCCCGGTGTGCGTGCAGCATGATGGTTCCGCCCGGCGTCTCATAAACACCTCGGGATTTCATGCCGACAAACCGGTTTTCTACAAGGTCGATGCGGCCAATTCCGTTGTCGTGTCCCAGCTTGTTGAGCGCCGTCAGCATTTCGGCCGGCGAGAGACGCTTTCCATTGAGAGATACCGGATCACCCTTTTCGTATCCGATGACAATTTCAGTTGGCTCATCTGGCGCATCCATCGGGCTCAGTGTGCGCTGATGGACATATTCAGGCGCAGCTTCCCAAGGGTCTTCCAGAACCTTGCCTTCTGAAGACGAATGAAGAAGGTTGGCATCGACAGAGAATGGCGCTTCGCCGCGCTTGTCTTTCGCAATCGGAATCTGGTTCTGCTCAGCGAATTCAAGAAGCGCTTCGCGGCTTTTGAATGCCCATTCACGCCATGGCGCCACAACACGAATATTCGGGTTGAGCGCATAGGCTGACAATTCAAACCGAACCTGGTCATTGCCTTTGCCGGTCGCACCATGCGCAATGGCGTCTGCACCCGTTTCAGCTGCGATCTCGACTAGTCGTTTTGTGATCAACGGACGAGCGATGGATGTTCCCAGAAGGTAAGTGCCTTCGTAGACCGCATTGGCGCGGAACATTGGAAACACAAAATCACGCACAAATTCTTCGCGAACGTCTTCAATGTAAATGTTGTCATCGGGAATACCCAAAAGCTGCGCCTTGTCGCGCGCTGGTCCGAGTTCTTCGCCTTGTCCGAGGTCGGCAGTGAAGGTCACAACCTCACAACCAAATTCGGTCTGAAGCCATTTCAGAATGATGGATGTATCGAGACCACCAGAATAGGCGAGGACAACTTTCTTTGGAACAGACTTTTCAGACATAGGTTTTGGAACTTCTTTTCTGAATTAAGGCAGATTGGGACTGATTTTCGCGCGCACCATATCCATCGGCCACAATCAGGCAAGTGAATTGCCCAAACTGCGCCCGTCAGAAGCCATATTTCTCACAAATCCTGATCGGAAATCGCATTTCGGGTGAGGAGAAAGTCTTATGTCTGTCGTCAAAACCATTTTTGGAGCTCTGTTTGCACTAGGTGCGGCGGGCGCAGCGAACGCTGAAATCCCGAAGTCCGAGAGCGTTGGGCTCAATTCTTATATCCTTCTGGACCGGACAGGTTCGATGTCGGGCATCTGGGAAGAGGCACTCGGTTCTGTGAACGCCTATGTCGCCAGTGTTGTTGAAGCTGACGATGGACCGGACGTCGTCAATGATATCACTTTCG
>NZUJ01000052.1 GCA_002701295.1 Ponticaulis sp.
AGACTTTGACAGCATTTTCACTCGCCAGCAAAATCGCCCCGGCAGCATCAAACCGTGTCGTCTGACCCGCGTCACAGGCTTTCGCAACCATATAAACGTACGACCGCGCAGAGTTCAGCGCGACATACATGTCAGCAACTTTCGCCTGCATCAGCTGGAACTCACCAATTGGTTTGCCGAACTGTTTGCGTTCACGAATGTAAGGCATGACCACGTCAAGACAGGCCTGCATAATTCCAAGTGGTCCACCTGCAAGCACAGCGCGTTCATAGTCGAGACCAGACATCAAGATCTGAGCACCCTGACCAACTTCGCCCATGATGTTTTCATCCGGAACGAAACAATCCTGAAAGACCAGCTCACCAGTATCAGATCCGCGCATACCCATCTTGTCGAGCTTGCGAGAACACGAGAAACCGTCGAAGTCCTTTTCAATCAGGAAAGCCGTCAGGCTTTTCGATCCGCCATTCGGATCGGTCTTCGCATAGATGACGAGTGTTTCGGCGTGCGGACCATTTGTAATCCAGAATTTTGTGCCGTTCAGCTCATAGCCGCCATCAACCTTATCGGCCTTCAGCGACATACTCATTACGTCAGACCCGGCACCCACTTCAGACATTGCCAGCGCGCCAACATGTTCACCTGAAATCAGGGGAGGGAGGTAACGCTGCTTCTGCGCTTCGCTGCCCCAGCGACGAATCTGGTTCACGCAAAGATTCGAGTGCGCACCATAAGAGAGTCCGATTGAGGCAGACGCGCGCGAAATCTCTTCCATCGCGACAACGTGTTCAAGATAGCCGAGCCCCAGGCCACCAAAGGTTTCTTCAACCGTGATTCCATGCAGACCAAGATCGCCCATAGCGGGCCAAAGATCGGTAGGAAATGCATTTGACTCGTCTATTTGCGCCGCCAAAGGCGCAATCTTGTCTTTCGCGAACCGCTCACATGTCTCCCTGATCATGTTCGCCGTTTCACCGAGCTGAAAATCGAATGTGACCATTTTTCGCTTTCGTCTGTTTGTGCCACAAATTTATGCCTTGGATATAGGTCAGGCAGAAACGAAAGTCACCATTCTCTCAGAAAACTGGAATCTCCATCCGTACACCGAGTGTCACGGACAAACATGTCTCTCGTGTCTCTCGCGCTGAAAGAACACCGCAGAGTTATCTAGGTTCAATTTTCTGGGGGTCTGGCGGATGAGGAGGGATTCGAACCCCCGGAACCTCTCGGTTCAACGGTTTTCAAGACCGCCGCAATCGACCACTCTGCCACTCATCCGTTCGATGTGCCGGAATGGTATAGAATTGTTGATTTGGCAAGCCTTCGATTTTTTTTTCGGAAAAAAATATTGCGATCATGCTTTACGTTAACGGAGGATTCACCTCAAATTCAGGTTGGGCGTGGGCATACTGCTGGTTAACAGCACATAGAATTGAATTGAGCCTGCCAAGTAACACTGTTTAGTGTAAAAAATATCGCAGAAGTGGTTAACTATTCTGGAAATTATTTCTGGATAGGTTTGGGCTAGGCCAAGAACACAAAAATATGGCCAGCCTCTTGCAAAAGGCGAGGGGGCATTGAAAAATTAAACAGGGGAAGACCAGAAATGTCCCTTAACTTTAAATCGATCGCGGGACGATCGCTAGCGGCGGCACTATTAACATCCATATCTCTGTCGGCCATGCCGTCATATGCTGGAAAGCGTGACACGGCGCCCATCAGATACGGAAGTTCACAATCATCTGTGCAGATGGCTGCAGTGACACCGTCGAGCACCGCTCGATTGACAGATGCATTTTACTACCCAGACGAACAGGTTCCGGCCTCTCTGAGCCGCAAGGCGCGCGATCTTCCGCGCATGGCCGCAAACGCAGCTTCCAATGGTTATGATCTCCCGATTGTGGATCCGGTCGACTATCAGTCATATGTCAAAATTGGAAACAGCTACACGATCGGCGACAAAGACTATCACCCTGCCGAAGATCCAACTTACCATGAAACCGGCATTGCCTCCTGGTACGGGCCCGCATTTCATGGAAACGCGACCGCGAATGGTGAAACCTTCGACATGAACGCCTACACGGCTGCGCATCCGACTTTGCCGCTGCCATCCTTCGTGGAAGTCACAAATCTCGAAAACAACAAAGCAATTATCGTTCGTGTGAATGATCGCGGCCCATTTGCGAAAAACCGAATTATCGATTTGTCTCGGGCAGCTGCTGACAAAATTGACATGATCCAGGCCGGAAGCGCTCAGGTTTCAGTCCGATACATCGGGCCGGCGCCGCGTGACGGTGACATGCAATACGCTGCGGCTAACAAGCCTGGCTGGGCCTCTGATGTTGGCAAGGTTGCATACGAACCAAAATCGCAGCCTCAACCTTCGACAATTGCTCTGGACGACCATTTTCTGCAGATGGGATCGTTCAAAGACCGGAAGAATGCCGACAGCCTCAAGGCAACGCTTCGCGGTGTCGATTCATCGGCTGAGGTCGTCTATGCACGCGTCAATGGCTCAGCCTATTATCGCGTAGTACTTGGCCCCTTCGCCTCCAAGTCTGATGCTGAAGTCACAAAATCCAGCATGTCCCGACGCGGATATGATGGTTTTGTCGTTCAAAACCCCTGATCGGATCTCGACCGGGCATTTCTGATAAACATCCTTGTTTTAGACACCTTTCTTCGGCACTCCTTTCTGGAGTGCCGTTTTCGTGAGAGATATGTCGGATGCTAAAGATTCGCACACTGCTTTTTGCTGGTTTAGCCAGCCTTTTCGCCCTTCCTGCTACAGCATTTGAAACCACTGCCAAACAGGCAGTGATCATGGATTATGACAGCGGACAGATCCTGTTTCGAAAGAATGCAGACACTCCGATGATCCCGGCGTCCATGACCAAGATCATGACGGTCTACATGGTATTCGAGCGCCTGAGCGACGGGCGGCTGTCTCCTGACGATACTTTTACAGTCAGCGAGAACGCCTGGCGCAAAGGCGGAGCATCGACAGAAGGCTCCACCATGTTTCTGCCAATTGGTCAGCAGGTCAGCATCAGAGATCTGCTACGCGGCGTCATCGTTCAGTCAGGAAACGATGCGTGTATTGTTCTGGCTGAAGGAATTGCTGGAAGCGAAGAAGCCTTCGCTGCTGAAATGACCACTCGTGCGCATGAACTCGGCCTTGCCACAGCGAGTTTTAAGAACGCCACTGGCCTCCACGAAGATGGACACGAAATCAGTGCAGAAGATCTTGCGAAATTAGCTCGCATGACGATCGAGAACTTTCCGGACCTGTATCAGATCTATGCCGAACGCGAATTCACATGGAGCGACATCCGCCAGTTCAACCGAAACCCGCTTTTGTCCCGCTTTTCAGGAACTGATGGCCTCAAGACCGGACACCTCTCGCAATCCGGTTATGGTCTGACGGCATCCGCCCAGGTTGACGGTGAGCGGCGGATTGTAGTCGTCAACGGTCTGGAAAGCGAACGTGACCGGGCAAACGAAGCCGAACGCATGATGCGTGCAGCGTTTCGCGAGTTTTCAGTCGCTACGCCTTTTGAGGCTGGAACGATCGTCGCTGAAGCCCCTGTCTGGCTGGGCGCGCAATCGACTGTCCCTCTTGAAATTCAGTCCGACCTTAACCTTGCTTATCCGAGCGCCGACCGGAACAGGGTCACAGCCGAAGTCGTGCTTTCAGAATCAATCAAAGCGCCGGTCGAACAAGGCGCGATATTGGGCGAGCTTTTGGTATCGCTGGAGGACGAAGAGCTGGCGCGGCTTCCGGTGTATGCCGCTGAGCCGGTCTCAAAGCTTGGTATCGTTGGACAAGCGATGGAAGGCCTGAGCGCCATGATTGTTCCGCCAGCCTCCGCTGGTGCCTCTGCACTGGTGTTGCCGGAATAATGAGTAGCCTTCCTCGATTCATCAGCTTTGAAGGCGGTGAAGGCGTCGGAAAGACAACTTTGTTGCGCAATCTGGAGCGACGCTTCATCGAACGCGGGCAACATGTCCACTGCACGCGCGAGCCAGGCGGCACACCTATCGCTGAACAACTTCGGGGCGTCTTACTCTCTTCGGGGAATGCAGATGCGGCTCTCTCTCCAATGACTGAAGCTCTTATTATTTCAGCGGCGCGCAGAGATCATGTCGATCTGGTGATCAAACCAAAGCTCGCTGAAGGATTTTGGGTTTTGTGCGATCGCTTCACCGATTCCACCCGCGCATATCAGGGAGAAAAATTGACAGATGCTGATCTCACTGACCTCGAACGATGCGCAACAGCTGGATTGGAACCAGGCCTCACAATTCTGCTGGATGCACCACCTGAAAAGCTAATTGAACGACGTATTAGTCGTGGAGAAACAACCGACCGTTTCGAAAAACGGCCCATGGCATTTCACAACGCCGTCCGTGAGGCATTCCTGAAGCTCGCTCAAAACCATCCGACTAGAATTCTGGTTATAGATGCCCTTCAAACACCAGAGATGATTGAGATGCAGGTCTGGGAGGAAGTCGAGAGCCGGTTTTTGAGTTCGAGCCAGAATGTCAGACAACCGGGATTGGCTCGATGACAGATATCATCGGCCACAACTACACAATTGCTCCGTTTCTCAAAAGCCTTACTGCCGGGCGCATGCCTCATGCGTGGCTATTTGAAGGCGCTGAAGGGCTGGGCAAGTCAAGTGTCGCGACGTTACTTGCCGCGATCATTCTGGGAGATCAGTATTCTCTGGATGAGAATGGATTCAGACTCACGACAACAGACGCATTGCGCCACATCGAAAATGGCAGTCATCCAGACGTGCGGATTGTCAGATCGGACTCCGAAACCTCCAAGACATCGACGATATCGGTATCAGACATTCGATCTGTCACGTCATTTTTTGAGCTGAAGGCCTCACAGGGCGGATTCCGTGTCGCGATCATCGACTCTCTTGATGATCTCAACGCAAACGGCGCAAACGCACTCCTGAAAACGCTCGAAGAACCACCCACCAACGGACTAATTCTTCTGATCCATCACGGAAAATCACAGATTTTACAGACGATCAGATCCCGATGCGTTCGACTTCGTTTCAATCCATTATCTGATGCTGAGATGGCGGCTGCGCTCACTCAGCTTGGGCTCGAACAAGCACCCAGCAAAGCCATCCTTGATCTGAGTAATGGCGCGCCTGGATGGCTCGTGAACGCAGTTGATGATCAGTCAGAAGAGTTTGCTCAGGCCTTTGTGTCGAACATTGTCGAACCATGGCCGAAAATATCGCACTCAAAACTATCTAAATTGTTCGGACAGGCCATTAGTTCGGATGCAAACCTGTCGCTTTTTGTCGTCTTTGCATTGCACTGGCTTCACGGATTGGCCTCATCAACAGAAGATCAGCGCACGGCAGCGGACTACTCTGTCGCCTGGCAGGAGATCAATCAAATTGCCTCACGCGGAGAAGGTTTAAGACTTGATCTGTCTGAACGCGCGGCTAGTTGTATGAATGTCCTAATGAAACTCGCCACCAGAGTGCCTGCTTTTGCCTGAACTTTTTGACACGCACGTAAATCTTCATGGCGAGATCTATGATGACGACAGATCAGATGTCATCATGAGGGCCAGAGACGCTGGCGTCGCTTATTTACTCTCGATTTGCGACAAACCCACCAGTATCGAAACCATCGCGACCCTGACTGTGGAAACGCCCAATATGTGGCGTACGGTTGGTTGTCATCCGCACTATGCAAAGGATTTTCAGGACCTCAGCAGTCAATGGCTAGTTGAGCAGGCCGAAGATCCGCTTGTTGTCGGCATAGGCGAAGCTGGCATGGATATGCATTATGGCTACAGCGATCTGGAAGATCAGAAACGCGTATTTCAGGCGCAAATAGAGGCCGCTCAGGACACTGGGCTGCCACTCGTCGTTCACACGCGTGAAGCGGATGACGTCACGGGCGAGATGCTTGAATCCGCTTACAAAGCCAAACCGTTTTCGATTCTGATGCATTGCTACACAAGCGGAGAGGCTCTGGCGCATCGAATGATGGATATTGGCGCGTATTTTTCGGTGTCGGGCATTGTGACCTTCAAAAATGCGCATGATGTTCGTTACATCGCGAAACAATATCCTCAGGACCGCGTAATTCTTGAAACCGACTGTCCATATCTGGCGCCTGTGCCAAAACGTGGCCGCCGGAATGAACCCGCATATCTGGAACATGTCTGCCGATACTATGCAGATTTGATGGATGTCAGTTTCGACACAATGGTGGAGCGCACAACGTCGAACGCGCTTCGGTTATTTTCCAGGATTAAACCAAGTTGAGCCTGCCACTAAAGATCACCATTCTGGGATGTGGCTCATCTGGCGGCGTTCCGAGAATAGGAAATGACTGGGGTGTCTGCGATCCGGAAAATCCCAAAAACACGCGTACCAGATGTGGGATTCATATACTCGCGCACCCAGACAACACAGCAGCGTCACATTCAATTCTTATCGATACACCGCCAGAGCTCAGACAACAGCTCATTCGCAACAACATCAAGCATGTCGACACGGTGCTATTCACCCACGACCATGCAGATCAAACCCACGGAATAGATGATGTACGCGTGCTGGCCTACAGCAATCGCTCACAGTTGCCAGTCTACAGCAATAAGGAAACGCTCGACGTCCTCTCTAAGCGGTTCAGTTACTGCTTCGTACAGCCAAAAGGCTCGTCATATCCTCCGATCCTGAAAATAATGCCGGCAATTAAAGTATACGTCCCCTTCGACATTGGAGAAGAGGGGGCTTCAATCGAGGTTCTTCCTCTGGATCAGGATCATGGGCGCATCAGAAGCCTCGGTTTCAGGATCGGTGATTTCGCATACTGTAACGACGTCGTGGATCTACCAGAGCGCTCTCTTGAACTCTTGGAGGGCGTAAAATTACTGATCGTCGACACGCTACGATATACACCACATCCAACGCATGCGCATCTCGACAAGAGCCTTGGATGGATCGAACGACTGACACCCGAACAGGCGGTTTTAACGAACCTGCATATCGATCTCGACTATGATACGCTGTCAGCGGAAACCCCGGAAAATGTAGCTGTTGCCTATGACGGGATGACCTTGGTAACATCATAGTTTCCCATAATATTGATTATGCGTCTTTTTTATTTTACCTGTTTCTCGGTTTTTCTTTGGGAGAGCGTTTGCTTCAATCGGACGACTCGCTACTGATTTAATCAGCTTTGATGACGAATATGCCGAGGTGTTGAACGTGACCGCAGAACTCCCCTCTTCTTCACCGATGAACCAACTGCTCGAAGTCATGAAACGACTTCGTACACCTGAAACGGGTTGTCCTTGGGATCTTGAGCAAACGTTTGAATCTATCGCTCCCTATACAATTGAAGAAGCCTACGAGGTTACCGACGCTATCGAACGGAACGACCTGGCTGATTTGAAATCTGAATTGGGCGATCTGTTGTTTCAGGTCGTCTTTCACAGTCAGATTGCTACCGAACAGGACCAGTTTGCGTTCGACGATGTCGCTCAGGCGATTACCAACAAAATGATTGAACGCCATCCACACGTGTTTGGCGACAGCGATATGCGCGATTCGGACCAGCAGACGATTGCTTGGGAACAGCAGAAAGCAGAAGAACGCAAACGCCAGGCCAAAAGCGGCGAAGACGTCAGCGCATTAGATGGCGTCGCTGGTACTCTTCCCGCGATGATCCGCTCTCAGAAACTTCAAAAACGTGCTGCACGTGTTGGTTTCGATTGGCCGTCTGCAACGGACGTCCTGGAAAAATGTGACGAAGAACTCGCAGAACTCAAAGAAGCGATTTTGGCCGATGACACCAATCATATTGAAGAGGAGCTAGGCGATCTGATGTTCGTCATGGTCAACTTGTGCCGCAAACTCGACGCAGACGCTGAACAGGTTCTCAAGAACGCAAACACAAAATTTATTGGACGCTTTAAAGCGATGGAACAACTGGCCAGAGAAAAGGGACAGTCCTTTGCTGAATTGTCCCTGCAAGATCAGGAGTCACTCTGGCAAGACGTGAAGCGCAATCAAAAACGAACAAAGTGAACGCTAACCACTTGATTTAATTATTGTTATGTGCTTATCATTGAAAAATTGCTGAAATTGACCGAGCGCCTTTCTGTCGAGGCGTACTTTGACGACGACTTCCGAACCGCTTTCTGTGTCTTCTTCAGACATGACGTCGCCATGCGCATAAAGCCATGACCGAGCCTGTCCCAATGAACTCTCGAGTCGAATATCAAACAGACGTGTATTACGCGTCAGGCCTGACTTGATCCGCTGAACGAGGTCAGGAATCCCCTTCCCCGTTGTAGCAGACACAAAAGCGGCATCCTGTTCCTTCTGACCATGTTCCAGAGCCGCAAGCTCATCGTCTGAAAGAAGATCAACCTTGTTCCAGACATGAATGATTGGTGGCAGATCCTCATCCACCAGCTCTTCCAGATCATCCAGAATGCGTTCGACTTCTGCAGCCTGATCAAATACCTCGTCTGATGCTGAGTCATGAACGTGAAGGATCAGATCCGACAACACGGCTTCTTCGAGCGTCGCTTTGAAGGCTTCGATCAAGGTTGTTGGCAAATCTGTGATGAAGCCAACTGTGTCGACCAAAGCGACTTCGCCGCCAATTCCGACATCAAAATATCTGATGGTCGGGTCGAGCGTTGCGAACGGCATATTCTGAGCAAACACGTCTGCATCTGTCAGCCGATTGAACAGCGTCGATTTTCCGGCATTGGTATATCCAACCAGTGAGACAATCGGAACGTCGCGTGCTGCCCGACCCGAACGTTGCACACGTCGGGTGCGCTCCACATCTCTCAATTGAGACTTGAGACGTTGAAGCTTGTCATCAATCATCCGGCGGTCGGCCTCAATTTGCGTCTCCCCCGGACCAGACATAACGCCCTGCCCGCCTCTTTGGCGCTCAAGGTGTGTCCACGTTCTCACAAGACGCGACCGCTCATAGGCAAGACGTGCTGTCTCGACCTGAAGCCTGCCTGCTTTGCTTTTTGCGCGAAGACCGAAAATTTCCAGAATCAGGCCGGTCCGGTCAATCACCTTGATATTCAGCGCTCTTTCGAGGTTTCTTTGCTGAATGGGCGACAATTCACCATCAACGATCAGAAGTTCACAGCCGTGCTGATCAATCCAGTCGGCAATCTGATCGATTTGTCCCTGCCCGAACAAACGGGCAGGATTCGGTTTTCTGATTGAAAAGGATTCGACAAAAGCCGTTTGACTACCAAGGGCTTCGATCAGACCAGTCGTCTCAGTTTTTCTGTAAGCCTGACGCAGCGCTGACGCAGACGACAATAGCGTAATTACAGCACCTGCGACGACGGGTTTGTCCTGCGCGGTATGATCGATGCTCAATCGGCACTGTCATCCATGTCTTCCGATTCAAAAAGCTGAACCGGCTGCATTGGCATAATTGTCGAAATCGCATGCTTGTAGACAAGCTGCGGCGGGCGGCCATCGCCTCTGAGAAGAACACAAAAGTTATCGAACCAGGTTACAACGCCCTGGAGCTTCACACCGTTGACGAGGAATATCGTAAGGGGCGTCCTGGCCTTACGAACGGCATTCAGGAATGTGTCTTGAAGATTTTGTTTTTTGTCCGACGACATTCAAACCACTTTCATCTTTGGATCGGTTTTTGTTTTGTATAGCCGCTAGCGTTTTTGAAAGAAAATCGCAACGCCCGACTGTGCGCAGAATTATAAATACTTCATTTTGCTCAAAAAAACTGCGAAATTATGCAGAGGAATGCATTTAGTCACCGAGAAACCACGACAACAGTAAAAGCAATTCAAGGCGTCCGAGAATCATGAAAGCGGAAAGCACGCCCTGGACGAGGGCTTCATAATCCGCGCCTCCCATCCAACCGGTTTTCAGCAAGGCCGCTGAGTTTGTAATCGCACCCATCGATGTCGACAGCGCTTCCCCGAAATTTGCGCCAGATAGTGCCAGACAGGCGGCAAGTCCCATACTTATTGCCGCAAAGGCAATCAGATAGGCCCAGATCGTCAAAACAAATCTGACCGGAAAACGCTCTTTGAGGTTTTCGACTCGCCTGACAGCATGCGGATGAGCAAGATGTTCGAACTCCTGAACCGAACGACTCAGAAGCACGAGCATCCGGTAGATTTTCATGCCCCCCGTGGCCGAAATCGCGGCGCCGCCAATAAATCCAAAAACCAGAAGAATCGGAATTTCAATGATGCTCGACTGTTGCTCGTCGAGCAATACGCCAGAGGTCGAGACAATTGAAGTTGCCCATGCCAGCAGCTCGAGAAACGATTCCGGTCCGGAATGAGCGATGAGCAACGCAGCAGTCAAAGCGCCAATCATGATTAGCAGAGAAATCACTTCAGCATTGCTGAAAAATGCTCCGGGCTTTCGCGCGACATTGAACAAGAGAACGATATTTACGGATCCACAGATCATTGCGAGCGTCATTGAAAGGTATGTGAGGCGGCCAATCGCGAAATTGCTCTCTGCAACATCAAAAACCTGCCCAGTCGTTACAGCCCCCACAGACAAGCCCACTGCTTCTCTGAGACTTGCACCGTCGATCATCGGAAACACGGTAAAAAAGGCAATCAATCCCATGATCAGCGACCCGATCATGACGAATATTTTCATAAATCCTTCCCGGGAGAACTCGATATTAAACCGCACAGGAAGAGACGCGTTTAGGCCGGGCAATGACGCACCAACAAGATTAATTACCAGAATAACACCACACACCGACAGAATGGCACCGAACACGTGAAGAATGGCCCGCCATGCAAACAGACTAGCTGGCAGCGTGACGTCTTCTGGCAGGAGCGAGGCACCCGTCGTTGTCGCGCAAGAAACCGCTTCAAACAGCGCCAGAAAGGGCTTGCCGCCAGCGACTTCGTAAAATGGCAAACCACCCAGCACAGCCAGCAGGAACCATACTGCCAGCAAAAAGCCGACAACATCCTTCGCCTGCGCCGTATCCTTTCGCCTGTGATGAGTCGCGATCGCAAAAACGACGCTTACGACGATAGATGTGGTAACCACGATGATGAACAGAGAAGCTTGCTGATAACGGTCATTGTAAAATGCCCAGATCGCGCAGATCAGTGACGGCACAGAAAACAGCGCCAGAAAGCCACTAATCGCCCGGAGAATTACAAGACCGTGCATTCAGGCCTCCACTGAGAATCAGTTCGCAAAGTATGCAGAACTCGCCCTGAAGAGCTGCTCCACCTTCTTCACGCGGCTGCGCTCGTAAAACAGGATCACGCGGTCACCGGTCTTTACCTTGAGCCCTGGCCCCGGCATCAGCACCTCTTCTCCGCGGACAAGAGCGCCAGCAACGATGCCTTCTGGCAACGTCCTGTCGGTCAGATCAGTGTCCAGCAACTGAGAGTGCTCTAGCACCTCTCCTTCAGCGAACTCCCCTGCTCCGCCCTCAATTGAATACAATGACAGAATGCGACCACGCCGAAGACGCAGCAGAACCTTGGACACTGTTACTGCTCGTGGGTCGACAAGCACGTCGATATCCATGGTTTGGTGAATCAGAGCGAGCTCAGGCGCATTCACCAGAGCGATGGTTTTGCGCGCACCCAGCTTTTTCGCCATTGCGGACGCAAGCAGGTTTACACCGTCCTGATTGGTCAGCGCGATGACAGCGTCTGCTTTGTTTACGCCGGCCTCATCCAGAATTTCTGGGCTCAACGCCTCGCCGTGAATAACAATTGATCGATTGAGAAGTGCTGCTGCTTCTTCTGCGCGTTTAAGATTAGCGTCAACAAGTCGGATTTTACGCCCGCGCCGCTTCTCGAGCTGCTCTGCGACATAGCGGCCGATATTGCCCGCACCCAGAAGAATGATTCGCTGATCTGTCTGGCCACTCAGTCCGAGCAGGTCCGTCAGTCGATCAATCTGAGCGCTGTCGATCGAGAGATAAACCCTGTCACCTTCCACAAGTTGATCTGTGGGAGTTGCAGCAAACAAATGGTCGTTTCGAACAATCGCCAGCACCTGAATACGCAGCCCGGGGAACAGCTCACCAATCTGAGACAAAGTTGTCTGCGCCAAAGGCGTATTCTTGTGGATGTCGACGCCGACAACCCTAATGCTCTTTTTCGCGAAGGGCACCGAGAAGAAGGCCCCAGGCGTTTCGAGACGTTGGATGATCGAATCGGCAACTGCTTTTTCCGGTGAAATGACGACGTCGATTGCCAAACCATCGTTTGCAAAGAGATCGCCAAAACGCTTGTTGAAATAAGCACGTGAACGAATACGAGCAATCTTGGTCTGTATCTGAAACAACACATGAGCGACCTGACAGGTCACCATATTCACTTCATCCGAATAGGTCACAGCGACGAGCATGTCTGCATCAGCTGCCCCCGCACTTCGGAGCACCTCAGGGTGAGCTGCGTGCCCGGCAAAGCCCTGCACTTCCAATTCGGCCGTAATCGACTGAATTAGAGCCGGGTCCTCATCGATCACCGAAACGTTATGGCCGTCAGCGGCCAGACGACGTGCAATGCCGTGACCAACCCGTCCAGCCCCACAGATGATGATCTTCATTCGCGCCCGACCCTAGCTGCGATTAGAAGCGGTCGGATCCACGCCGAGCGCCTTGAGTTTGCGATGTAATGCTGATCTTTCCATACCAATGAATGCGGCTGTACGCGAAATATTTCCGCCAAATCTCGTAATCTGCAAAGACAGATACTCTTTTTCGAACTGCTCACGCGCATCGCGCAGGGTCATGCCGATAACTTCGAGGGATGAACCCGAGGAGTCACCCGATTCAGATGATGGATTGTCCCGAGGAAGCTCATGAGGCTGAACCTGCTGACCTTTGTTCTCGCCTGACAGAATAAGAACACGTTCGATAACGTTCTGAAGCTGCCGCACGTTGCCAGGCCATGCAGAGCTTTGGAGCACCGCCAGAGCTTCCTCACTGAAGACACGTGGTGCCACCCCCAGTGTTTCCTTCGCGCGTACGACAAAGTAGTCAACCAATTCCGGAATATCTTCACGGCGGTCTGACAGGGATGGAATTTCCAGAGGCACAACATTGACCCGGAAGTATAAGTCTTCCCGGAATTCAGCCCGTTCAATCTTCAGACGAAGGTTCTTGGATGTCGAGCTGATCAACCGGACGTCAACATTCACATCAGATTTTCCGCCAACACGTCTGAACCGTTGGTCTGTCAAAACCCTCAGGATCTTGTTCTGAGTACCGAGCGGCATTTCACCGATTTCATCCAGAAACAGAGAGCCACGATGGGCTTGTTCAAACAAACCGACTGATTGTACGCGCCCATCAACGGATTCACGGCCAAACAGAGCTGATTCCATTTGATCCGGAGTAATACTCGCCGCATTCACGGCTATAAACGGCGCGCTGGCGCGCTTGGATTGCTGATGGATGAGTTTCGCAGCCAGTTCTTTACCGGAACCTGACGGACCTGAAATCAGAATACGCGAATTGGTCGGCGCAACCTTTTCAATAGACTGACGAAGCTGGGTCGCAGCGGCTGATTTCCCCAAAAGCTTCTCGCCATAAGGTTCGTGGATCTTGAGCGCGCTGTTTTCCCGCTTGAGTGCGGCGGCTTCCAAAGCACGCTCAACAATGACGAGCAAACGATCTGCCTTGAATGGCTTTTCCAGAAAGTCATACGCGCCGCGCCGGATGGCCGTTACAGCTGTCTCGATATTTCCGTGCCCGGAAATGACGATGACCGGCAGAATGGGGTCAATCGATTTGATGTATCTCAACATTTCGAGACCATCCATTCCGCTCCCCTGCAGCCAGACATCCAGGATGACGAGCTCAGGCTTTCGCTCAGCTATCGCGGCCAGTGCCTTTTCGGCTGTGGCGGCAGTGCGGATCTGGTAGTTTTCGTCCTCTAATACGCCGCCGATCAGATCCCGGATATCAGGTTCATCATCAACGATGAGGATTTCAGGTGACATCATACTCGTTCCTCTGAAAGGCTCCAACTCGATACAACTTCTTCCGACGGTCCTGAAACCGGAAGCCTCAGCGCAACTCTTGCGCCAATTTCACCGTCTTCCCGGTTCAGCAATGTCAGATGCCCCCCATGATCCTGAACAATACGGTTAACAATGGCTAATCCCAAGCCAACCCCCTGCTCTCTCGTCGTAAAATACGGCTCAAGAAACTGGTTTCGATTGTCCTCCGGAAAGCCCGGTCCTGTGTCTTCTATTTCCAGAAGGACATGATCGTTCTTCGTTCTCACTTTCACTTCTATCTGACGTTTCCAGTCAGAATCGTCTGTCTCACCACGGCGTTGAACAGCCTCTCCGGCATTCTTGATCAGATTGGTGAGACACTGGCCGATCAGTCGTTCATCACCCCATATGACGATTGATTCCTGATCTTTCGACAACTCAATTTCAATATCTGGCAAGGACAAACGACTACCGAAAACAGCATTTTTGACTGCATCGACAAAATCAAAAGCTCTCACATCTGGTTTTGGCATGCGTGCGAAACTGGAAAACTCTTCCACCATGCGTCCAATATCCGCGACCTGGCGAAAGATTGTGTCCGTGCATCGGTCAAAGACGGCATCCTCCTCATCAATGAGGTGTCTATACCGCTTCCTGATCCGCTCGGTGGAGAGCTGAATAGGTGTGAGCGGATTGCGGATTTCGTGTGCAATCCGGCGGGCAACGTCTCTCCAGGCCGTTTGTCGTTGCGCCGTAATCAGTCGGGTCGTGTCGTCGAATGTCAGGACACAACCCGGATCATCCTCGAGAATTGGTACAGCACGCACCAAGAGAAAGCGCTCCACACCATTCTGTTCAAGAACAAGCGTTTTCTCTTTCTTGTTCTGCTCTTCAATTGCCTGTTCAGCCAGTTCAGCAAACTGAGGGAGCGAAGACGTAAGCGACAGTGATCCCGCACGCTCACCCAGGACAGGGAACATCTGATAGGCAGATGGATTGAGAAGCACGACTTTCATTCGCTCATCGACCCGAACGACACCGGCACTCACGCCTTCCAGAACAGCTTCAATGAACTGCGACCGTGCGAGCGCCTCCTTGTGAGCAGCATCAATAGTATCGCGTTGCTGGCTCAACTGTGCCGTCATGGCATTGAACGCGGCGGTCAGTTCCGAGACTTCGTTCTGATGCCTTGGCATGGGAACACGCGTATCGAGCTTGCCCTTACGAACATCGTCTGCCGCGTTTGCCAGATTTGAAATTGGCCATGATATCTGGCTCGCGGCGTGCAGCCCGAAACGAATGAAAAACAGTAGAATCAGAGCTGTAATCTGTATAAAGCCAAGGATGAAAATGACTTGAAGTTTCCGGCTCGCTTCTTCAGCGGCACGATAATCAGACATGGTTTGTTCTGAGCGCATAAGGCTGTTCAGCAGCTGAGGGTCGATTGGCCTGGCAGTATAGATATAAGCGTTTTCATAGCCTTCGAGTTTGAACAGCGCCCTGAACTCTGACCGTTCATTGTCGAGACTAACCGAAACGTCACCATTATTGGCGTCATCATACATTTCCGGTGGGGGCTCTACGAAACTCCGTCGACTGGCCTGATCGGTGGCAACCAGAATATTGCCCATATCATCAACGAGAAATGCGCCGGTGAATTCTCGATAAGTCGCTTGCTCGTACAAGAATCTGGAGAAAACGTCAGGTTCGGTTTCATAACCCACGGCCGCAGCGTTCAGGTCGATTGCCATAATGCCAACATCGAGCCGCAGGTCATCTGCAATCGCTTGCAGGTTTGACCGCGCAATATCCGCACTGCCTTCGACGATATTTTCGATGCGCTCCGAGAACCAGCTTTCAATGCTGCGATTCAGGGACGTCCCTAAAAACAGCGTCACAAGAATCGCAGGGGCAACAACAGCGAAGCTGAACAGGCCGGCAAATCGCCGGCCAAGACTTCCACGCTTCATTGGCGCGTGATGATCATCTGACCTGTTCGATAGCGCGAAGAAATCTCGCCCGACATAATAGGCGAGAATTCCGATCATGATGAAATTGATGGCCAGCAACCACAACATCGCGCTGGATGCGGGGCGAATCGGACCCATTCCGGAGAAAGAGACCAGAGTGACGATCACTGCGATCAGTGAAGCAAGCAAGAATACGACCTGAGCCCAACGGCCTAACGGCTTGAAGTCAGATCGATCTGGAATGCGGAACAAGGCTTATCACCGATTGTGTTGTGCCGGTGACACTGTACCAGCAAAACAACACTCTTACCGCTTTAGTCAGGAGATGCAATCTCCAGACTGTTGATCTTGCTTCGCAGCGTATTGCGGTTCATTCCAAGAAGCTGCGCAGCGCGAACCTTGTTTCCACCGGTGACATTCAAAGCGAGTTCGATCAAAGGACGCTCAACCATTGAAATCACATCATGATAAATCGTGCCGTCCGTATCGCCGAAGCTGCGAAGATCAGGTTCGATATGCTCTCTGAGAAGATCTCTTAGGCGCTGCTCAAAGCTGACGCCATTCTCTTTGGGTAAGCGCCTCTCCGAAACAAGTGAGGCTTGTACCAGATCCTCTGTGATGACCGGCTCAGACGACAGAGCGATCATACGCATTACAACATTTTGCAGTTCGCGAACATTGCCGGGCCAATCATGGAGCGACAACCGCTTGAGGGCTTTTGCGTCGATTGATTTCTGACCCAGACCATCCTGTTCGGCCCGTTTGAGGAACCGTTTGGCAAGCTCAGGAATGTCGTCTTTCCGGGCTCTAAGCGGCGGAATCGTGATGGTTACGACATTGAGGCGATAGAACAGATCGTTCCGGAAACTCCCCTCTTCCACGAGCGCACGAAGGTCTCGCGATGTCGCTGCGATCACCCGTGTTGTTGACACATCCATCTCGCTCGACCCAACGGGTGAAAACTCACCATTTTGCAGGAACCTCAAAAGTTGGGTCTGCGCATCAAGCGGCATATCTCCGACCTCATCGAGGAACAGCGTTCCGCCATTGCTCTGAGCAACTTTGCCTTGCGTAACTTTGCCATCAGCGCCGACAACGCCAAACAGCTCTGCTTCGATGCGATCACGTTCGACAGCAGCCATGTTGACTGGAATAAATGGCTTCTCGAACCGATTTCCAAGATCATGAATCGCCCGTGCAATAGTCTCCTTGCCGGTGCCTGACTCACCTTCGATGAGGATTGTCAGCGACGTGTTCTTGACACGAGACATTGTTCTGAAGACTGCCTGCATAGCGGTAGAACGGCCAATGACCGCATCATTCAGGCGAGACTCACCACCGCCGCGAAGCGGACGCTCCAGTTTTTTCTGCCCCTCCTTGGAAGACAAGGCGCGCTTGGCCATTTGAGCCAGCTCATCAATGTCAAACGGCTTAGGCAGGTAATCAAATGCCCCCTGCTCTGCAGCTGACATGGCTGTCATCAGCGTGCTTTGACCGGAGATGACGATAATTGGCAGGTCCGGGCGCTCGGCACGGATATCCGGCATGATATCGAAAATACAGTCATCACCCATATAGACATCAGTGATCAACAGATCTCCATCGCCGTTCCGTACCCAACGCATGAGAGCAGTCGGATTGGTCGTGGAGCGCACCGCATATCCTTCAGCGATGAGCGTCTGGCTCGCGATCAGGCGGATACCTGCATCGTCATCTGCAAGCAGAATTGTGGACTCAGCCATTTAGTTTGTTCCTGATGATTCTCGTTGGAGCGGTAAGATAAGATCGAACTGTGTTCGTCCTGGTCGGCTTGTGAACGACAGTCGTCCGCCATGCGCAAGCGCGATATCCTGACAGACAGAAAGCCCGATACCTGTGCCGGAAGACTTGGTCGAAAAGAAAGGTTTGAAAATTTGTTCCTGCGTCGAGCCAGGAATACCGGGTCCATTATCCCGGATACGCACCAGCAAGGCGCCTGAAAATCGTCGCTCATCTCCAGGACGTGGCAGTCGAATACCTGCCTGATAGGAGGTCGAGATTTTGACTTCGGAATAGTCCTGACCCGAAACAGCCTCGGCGGCATTTTTGACGATATTCAAAATACACTCGTGGAGATGATCCCGGTCGGCCAGAATTTCTGGCAGAGATGGATCAAACGCTTTTTTGAATGTGACCGTTGGCGCCGCCACAATCTGCATCGCGATGACATCGTCGAGAACTTCATGAATATTCACAGGATTGAAGCGCGGCGAGTTATACAATTCGAACGCCGTAAACCGATCAATCAGGCGTCCAATCCGCATCGCTTCTGAACGAATGAGAGAAAGCAGCTCCGTCTGATCTGGACGGCAGGAACGCTCCATCAACTGAGCCGCACCAGAAATTCCGCCAAGCGGGTTTTTGATTTCATGCCCCAGCATGCGGGCAAAAGTCGCCAGTCCCGATGGGTCTTGTTGGGTCCGCTTGTTTTGCTCGATCAGCGCAATATTCATGATCCCGGTCGAGGGGTCGAGGTCCATCCGGATATCGAACTTGCGGGTTTTAGCGAATGGTCCACTCAGCGTTACGCCGGATGCACTGACTTCCCCTGCATCCTGCAATAACCGGTCAATCAGGACAAAAATCTCACAGTCATGAAACAGGACTTCACTCAGTTTTCTTCCGATCAAACGATCAAGACCACCGCCAAGACAGGATTGCGCATGCAGATTCGCGCTGATAATGCGCTGGCTGTCATCGATCTGAAGGAGCGTGATAGGCGCATCCTGACCGAGCGACTTCAGCAATTCTTTGGAATAGGCATCATCTGAGTGATCGATCATGCCGCGCACTCCATCTCTTTCGACATCAGTTTATCAATTTGACGTCGCAGATCCTCTATCGATTCAGTCTTGAACAAGAGCGCTTTCTCTTCACCACTGATGTTCTGGACTTTTCCTGCAGAAATCCAATCGGTCAACATCTCACTCAAATGCTTCCGAACAACCCTGATCCCGGTACGCGAGCCATAGAGCTCAATAGATGCGGCCGTTTGGTCCAACAGGCTATCAATCTGTTCACCGATACGTGGAGACGACTTCTGGCGTCCATTCAGCTCCGCCTGCACCTGGCTTACCAACCATGGTCGCCCTGTTGCCGCGCGCCCGATCATCACGCCATCGGCACCAGACTGTTCAAGTGCCTGTTGAGCAGACGTCTTATCCACGATATCACCATTGACGATTACAGGAATGCTGACAGCCTCTTTAACAGCCGACACGGCCGCCCAATTCGCTTCACCATTATAAAAATCCTGACGGGTCCGGCCGTGCACAGTCACAAGCGTCACCCCGAGCCTTTCAGCGCGAACCGCCAGATCTGGTGCAGAAATCTCAGACCAATCCCAACCCAACCGCATCTTCAGCGTTACCGGCACCTGCCCCGCCCCTTCAAGCACAGCGCTGATCAGCTTTTCAGCCCGATCAAGGTCTTTCATCAGAGCAGAACCTGACAGACCGCCCGTAACCCGGCGGGAGGGGCAACCCATGTTGATGTCGATGACGTCAGCACCTTCACTCGCAGCAATCTGTGCGCCACTCAAAAGCGGGCCTGCTTCTCGTCCAACAAGCTGAACGACATGCGAACCTTTATGGTTTGCGGCCTTCTTCAACCGATTTGACGCGTCACGACCAGAATGCATCAGTTCGTCACCAGCAACCATCTCGGTAATGGACACCTCGGCACCAAAACGTTGCGCCTGTTCACGAAACGGCGCATCAGTCACGCCAGACATTGGCGCAAGTAGTACTGGTATCTCATTAGAGCTGGCTGCATAAGGAAACATGCTGAGTACTCATCGACGCAGTGCACAAATTTTGTCCACATAATCACAACGTATACGGAATGAAAACTGATCCTGAAAGCGGTTGCACAAAAATTGACCA
>NZUJ01000053.1 GCA_002701295.1 Ponticaulis sp.
CGGAGGCGTTCTGAGGGCGTCTCGGCCGCTTTCATCCTTCATCCTTCATCCTTCATCCTTCATTCTTCATCTTTCATCTTTCATCTTTCATCTTTTATCTTTCATCCTTCATCCTTCATCCCCTTTCGGCCTCCTTTTTGGGCATCAGGGTATCATTTGGGGACTCCTCTTTGGGGGGATCCTTTTCGGACACATTTGGGGACTCACATAGGGGGCCGACGTGACCGCCGAGGTCACGAACTCCTCACCATCAGTCCAGTAAGCGACCCAGTCATTGGCCCAGTCGTTCATCAGCTTGCCGTGCCAGAACGTCATGGCAGCAAGGTGCTCGCCTTTCAGAACGAATGGCGGCTTCTGAGCATTCGGATAACCAACATAGAGCGCGCGCTCTTCCTGAATGCCTTCCATGTCAGGCAATTCAAGGTCCTTTGTCAGTTCATAGGCCCAATCCCGCAAGCCATCATTGATTTCGTAAAGCTCACCTGTTGGCTCGGGCCTCTCAGGGTCATACGGCATTTTTGTATACCGCGCGAAATAACCCGTCTCCCAGTCTTCAGGTTTTTCACGCGCATCGATCTCATGCGAAAGATCACCATCCACCAGATAGGATGACCAGACGGCAGAACCGATGGACGCATCTTCAGGATCGATTCCGGCGATGCCCGCAACGAGCCAATACGCTTTCGACAAATCAAAACGCGCATCCAGCCCAAGCGCCATGGTCGCGGTGGCAGACCGCGCTGTACCAATCCCCGTCACCATGGCGAGTACCTGATTCTCCTCATCATAGAACAGGTCGTGATAGGATTGAGGAAACGGAATGCGCATGTCGAGCGGACGCCGCTCCTTCCAGAGCTGAAACTCCGCGGGCTTGTCCCCTTCGTCTTCGCCAATCTCAAACATTGTCACGAGCACGACACGCACCGGAAGCGGGCTGGAGCACGGACCACCCGGCTCACAATCAGCCGTGACAGGTGCGGGAGACGCATCGGCAACCATCTCTTTCTGGTCGCAGGCCGTCAGAAGCAGTGCGCCTAGTATAGCGGCTCCAAATATCAATGCATGACGAACAGGGGGCATGGTGGTCTCTCATGTCTGGCAGTAAAATGTGTATTCCGCACTCACACGCGGTGAGGATCAACCTCAGGTCAACGCCCCAAAGCGATCTGTTTTTTAGTGCGCAAGTCTTGCCTCATTACTCGTCAGTCTCCGCCCCATAGTGCACGTGATTTACCCTGATCCCTAAAATCATCGACCCAGATTTCGCTCAACTTGCCCTGCACGCATCCAGAGGGATACTAACCAAATTGAAGCTCAACTCCGTAACGCAAAAGGCAAAGGCCCGGCAGACCGCGGCAAACCGAGCCGCGTCAGCGTCGCAGGACCGGAAATGGACAACCAGACATGACTGATCAGGTCCTGCGCGGAAGAGTGCTCACCTTTTTCGATCACCCGACATCGCTCGCCGACACGGATAGTTTCGGTTATTGGGAAGACGGCGCGATCGCTGTTCTGGGTGGCAAAATCGACTGGCGCGGACATTTCAGCGAGCTTCCCGAACGTTATAATGCGCTACCCGTCACTGACCATCGCCCCCGACTGATCCTTCCCGGCCTCATCGACACGCATGCCCATTTCGCTCAGATGGGCGTCATCGGCAGCTATGGCGCTCAGCTGCTCGACTGGCTTGAGCAATACACATTTGTTCAGGAAACCCGATTTGACTGCGATGATCACAGCGGGCTCATTGCGAGTTCATATTTCGACGAACTCATTCTCAACGGCGTCACAACGTCTGTGGTTTACGGTACGTCTCACAAAAATTCGATGGATGCATTTTTTGCCGAAGCCGATCAGCGCCAGCTTTGCATGATCGCCGGCAAAACGCTGATGGACCGAAATGCGCCCGATGACCTGCGCGACACCGCACAGTCTGGCTATGACGACAGCAAAGCCCTGATCGAGCGCTGGCATGGAAAAGGCCGCTTGAAATATGCCGTCACACCGCGATTCGCCATTTCCTGCAGCGAGGCTCAACTTGAACTCGCCGGAACTTTGCTGAAAGAAACGCCAGACGCCTATCTGCAGACGCATCTGTCCGAGAACCAGATAGAAATCGAAACAACTGCCGCGCTCTTTCCGGCAGCACGCGACTATCTGGATGTCTATGAGCATTACGGATTTCTTGGCGAGAAATCCCTCTTCGGGCATTGCATTCATCTGACTGAACGCGAACGAGCCGCCATGAAAGACAGTCGCTCAGTTGCTGTTTTCTGTCCGACGTCAAACCTGTTTCTTGGCAGCGGACTATTTGATTACGCAGGCATGTCAGACGAAGGCATCAGAATTTCACTCGCAAGTGATGTCGGTGCGGGCACTAGCTATTCCATGCTCACCACGGCTTCAGAGGCTTATAAAGTTTGCCAGCTGAATCACTATGGACTCAATCCACTAGAAAGCTTCTATCTGATGACGCTGGGCAATGCCCGCGCACTCTCTCTGGATCATGACATCGGCACGATTGAAGCTGGCACAAGCGCAGACCTGATCGTTCTGAACTCAATCGCCACGTCTGCCATGAACATCCGAATGGAAGCCGCCGACAGCCTGACGGATGAACTGTTCATCCTCCAGACCCTCGGCGATGATCGGGCGATCTCGGCAACCTATGTGGCCGGAAACCGCTTCAAATAAATAGACTTTCTCAACGCTCTTCCGGCTTCAGCCACTTCTTCACAAGTGGCGGCTCATAAGAGAGCAGATCATCCAGAAGTTTCTCGGGATCTTTACCCGTGATGGTCATGCCCCGGTGGACTTCTTTCACGAAACCTTCGCTGACCATCGCATCCAGAAAGGTTTCAAGCGCGTCATAGAACCCATTCACGTTGTAAAGCGCCAAGGGCTTCCGATGAACGCCAAGCTGGGTCCAGGTCCACACCTCGAACATCTCCTCCATCGTGCCAATGCCGCCCGGCATGCTGACGAAAGATGATGATAGCTCGTGCATAATCTGTTTGCGCTCATGCATGGAATTCACAACGCGCAGGTCCGTCAGGTTTTCGTGAGCCTGCTCCAGATCGAAAAGCTGCTTTGGAAGCACGCCAATCACTTCTCCGCCCGCCTCCAGCGCGCCATTCGCGACAGCGCCCATTAGTCCATCGCGCGCACCGCCATAAACAACGCCCATGCCGCGTTTTGCGATCATGGCGCCGAATTCATATCCGGCCTTCATATACACGTCACCGCGGCCAGTGTTTGAGCCGCAAAACACACAAATCCTCAAAATTTACTCCTGCTTTTTTCTATCTTTATTCTTGCTGCATTGCTGAAAACTCCGCCTGGAGCTCGGTTATGATGTCCGACCGGATCGCATCCAGACCGGGCTTGAGATCGGCGATTCCAGGCTGCTCCAGATAGGCCTCACCTAGCGGTTGCTCACGCCAATTATTGAAGGGATAAGCCACCCACTTAGGTGTTTCACTGACAGTCAGCCCTGCAGAATCGCCCGAGAAGACCTGAAGGTCATCCCTGACAGATCGAATGGCCGACCGTTCGAAATCACCATCATCGGTAAAGCCTAGCGTAGAGAAGCGGTCTTCAGCCGGATAATAGGTAAAACCAAGATTGAAGTTCCCGTCCGCCTGGCCCAGCATCATGCCGAATACAGGCTTTAACGTTTCGACAGACAGAACATCTCCAGCCCCCGTTTCGATCAGATCAATCGACGCCGTCAGCTTGTCATCGCCAGGAAAATCATCGCACTGAGCGATGACGCTCTCTTGAGTAAACGTATAGCCCAAAGCCGCCGCAATCCGGAGTGCGGTTTCACGATTTTCTGGCGCTGTGATCGGAAAGCGCATCGCAAGCGAAGGGCTCGTCCGACCTTTATACCCACCCCAGACCTGAAGCACCTGAGCGTCAATATCCGGATCGACGAGCGCGGCAATTTCCAACGCCTGCGGCACTCGACTCATCAGATAATCCCGATGATCACTGTCCTCACGAAAGCGAGACTTCAGCCACTCGACCAGATCGTCGCCGAGCGCGCCTTGGCCGTAGACCGATGCAGCCGAGAAATTGATCTCACAAAAAGACGGCGGTGGTGGCGAAACGTCTGCTCGCCCCGTTACCTCGCCATACACATCCAGGAAAGCAAACACGAGTTCCGCGGAATTTTCGGCCGCCAGATGTTGAAAAGCCTGAATCTCATTGGCTTCCGCCTTCCCGCCCCCCGCAAGATCAGAAAGACTACGGAAAGCAACAAACGGAATGTCGTTCGAGAACGCCACCATCGCGATGGCCGCGGTCTCCATTTCAGCGACCTGCGCCTCAAAAGTCTCGTATAAATACTCACGATAGCGCGCGTTATCCAGGAAGATCGACCCGCTGACACCAGACCCACCAATGATCACCTCGGGATCTTCAGGAAGGCACAATCCCTCTGCATCGCAGCGCTTGAGACGCGCACGATCAGCTGCTTGGTCGGCAAGCTCAAGGAGTTCGGGCGACGCCTCAAACCAGATCCGACGAATGGCGGTCGCGTCTTCATTCCGCGCAATCCGCACGCCGCGTGGCACAATGTAGTCCAGCGCCGGTAATTCGGTCGGAACAGGAGACGTATAGCTCCCATCGGCCGCCTGTCGCATGTAGACTGTTTCATTGTACTGCGCCCAGCGGCGCGGCACGGTGACATCACCGATCGACAGCTCCGGATCGACGCCACCTGCGACGCCACTGACGACAATCGCGCTGACATCGAAATTCTGAAGCAATCGCTCCGTATTCATCGCCGCATTGACGAGACTGACACCGGTCTCAAAGAGAACCACGTCCTGACCTCGCATGCGCCCTGTCCAGTAGGAGACGCCGTTCAACCGATATTCCCGCGCATTCTCAAGCGACGGGATCAGGGCCGCAAACTCAGGAGAATAGGCGGTTGCGATGGCAAGGCGCACTTTGGCCCCATCTAAAACACCGTTACCGTCATAGGTGGTGCTGACATCGTGCTCCACTTCGCCTGTCGCAACCGACTGACAGCCGGAAACCAGCAACAGCGCGACCAGACACATGGACACACCACTGACATAGCGAAGGACCCGATGAGCGTGACTTGTCATATCCATATTCCAGTATTTAGTGGTGCATTTTTTAGAGCGCTCATGCCCATTCTGCCTCAATACATATGATCCCATTCGAATCAAACCTTGCAATCGTGTTCAGATCGATAGGGATTTTGAGCTTCGAGTGATCGCGTCGGCAGCAAGTGCGCCCACACGTGATCGAAAAATGCGCACAATAAACCGTTCTTGTTGCTCTGCACCAAACGAGCATTCGTCAAGCCTTCAAGTCAAACTAGCGTGACCGACATTATCGAAATGCGTGCCGTCCTTCCGGTTGAGGCGTGTCACGGCGGGTCGCTTGTTCGTTTTGGGCACGAGCACCCGGGCACGTAATTCGTAATGTGGGAACTTAACTGCCATCAGGCCAGCAAGGGGTTACAGGGATTATGTCTACTAAATTGGGGGTCACATTGGGCGCAACCAATGCGACAGCAAACTCGGAAGGTGTCGACGAACAGCACTTCCGCAAATCGAGCACTCACACATTCGGCAGAAAACTGCTTCTCGCAGCTGCCAGCTTCGCGGTTTTGTCAGCATTGCCAAATGCTGCGATCGCACAGGAAGATGAAGAGGAATCGCGTCAGGATACGGTTGTCGTGACCGGCAGCTTGCGCGCCCTTCCTGTAGAAGATGTTGGCTCGGTCTTTGGCTTCGACAAAACGCTGACGGAAATTCCGCGTTCAGCATCGACCATTTCGTCAGATCAGATTGAACGCTTCGGCATTACAGATATCTACGGCCTGGTTGCCCAGGCCCCCGGCACGTTTACGAACTCGTTCTTCGGTGTCGGCGGCGCACTCGATATTCGTGGACAGGCGGGTGAGACTTACTTCCGCGGCGTCCGTCGACTCGATAACCCAGGCAACTATCCGACGCCAATCGGCGCTTCCGACCGCGTTGACATTGTTCGCGGCCCTGCATCACCGATTTACGGTCCATCCAAATCTGGTGGCTACATGAACTTCGTGCCAAAGTCGGCACGCAACAACGGCGAATATCTGGCAGAGCCTGAAGGCGAGATTCGCTATACTGGTGGTAGTTGGGACAAGAGCGTCCTGAGCGCTTCGATCACCGGTCCGGGCAATATCGGCGGACAGAAGTTCGGATACACGCTTTACGGCGAAATCGAAGATTCTGGCAGCTTTTACGACAATATTTCAACCGAACAGACGATTCTCCAGGCCGCGTTTGAGACAGAGCTAACCGACAGCGTTCGCCTTGAATTTGGCACCATGTACCATGATTATGACGGCATCCAGAATGGTGGCTGGAACCGTCTGACTCAGGATCTGGTCGACAATGGGACCTATGTAACAGGCTCAGCGCAACCGCTGGATACTGATGGAGACGGACAAATCTCACCTGCGGAATTTGACGCTGTCGGTCCGCACAGTGTCTTTGGCGCATTCGCCTGTGGCGGTGGTGTAGATCCGTCTGGCTGGACGGACGCATGCTTCCAGGCAAATTATGGCTATCTAGCTCTCGATCCTTCAACGGTTGGCACGACCACACTGGACCGCAGCAAAACGCTTGCTGGCGAAGACGACACGCTCGAAAATGAAATGATAACCTATTATTTCGACGTGATCTGGGAAGGTCCTGGCGACCTCGAAATCAAGAACCAGATGTTTTATGAAGCCTATGAAAACCTGAACGAAAATTCATACGGCTTCTCCCAATTCCACGATTCCTGGGTTTTCGAAAACAAGTTGGTGGTCACAAAACCATTTGAGTTCGACGGTTTGACACTGAACACCCAGCTATCGCCGTCCGTTCGCCACACTGACTTCCTTCACGGTGATGACTTCTCTTATGAGTATTTCCACCGCGTGGATCTGACTCAGGGCTACGACCCACTCTCAAACCGGTTGCTGTCGACTGAGTCCGGCCTGAACTACGACAACTACGTCAGTGGTGATTACACCAACCTCGCTCTTGCTGCTCTCGCCGACGCCGAATTCGACTTTGGTCTCGGGCTGCTGCTGGGCGTTCGTTATGATACGATCGATGCTGAATCGACAGCCGACGGATCCAAACAGCTTGATGGCACGGACGCCAACGCGTCGGATACAGAGAATGGCATCTCATGGAACGTTAGTGCGAACTACAAGCTTCCAGGCGGGTTTATTCCTTACGTCACAGTTGCTGAACAGTCGGTCGTTGTCGCCGGCCAAGGTGCGGAACTTGCGCCTAGCGATCTGGCTGCCGGGGCCTGGTTCAGCGCAACAGAACTGACTGAAGTCGGCATCAAGGGCGACTTCCTTGATGGACGCCTTTACGCCGCGATCTCTTATTACGATCAGAAGCGTACGGACCGAAACATTCAGTCTTCAACGGTAAACCAGGACATCGAAACTGACGGTATTGAAGCCGAAGTCCGCTGGGCGCCAACAGAAGCCCTTCTTCTGACTGGCTCTTACACCAGCACGACGGTGACCAACGCGACTTACGCAGCAGCTGGATCAGCATTCTCTTTCTTCGGTGCTGAGGACATGACCGGTGTGACGGACCACTCGCTTCATTATGGTGGTCAGCCAATTGGCCTCAACTTCCTGACGCCGTCACAAGCGACACGTGCAGGTATTCCAGAAGAGCTCTTTACGCTGACCGGCACCTATTCCTTTGAAAATGGTCTTTCACTGTCGGGCAGTGTTGTTGATGTTCCTTCGGTCTATTCTGGTCAGTCGCAAGTTGTTGAGCTTCCGGGATATACGCTGGTCGACCTCTCTGCCTCTTACGAAGTCAATGACTGGCTGTTCAGGGTTTCTGTGAACAACGCGACGGATGAAGAATACTTCCGCGCAAACTTCACCGAGCTCTTTGGTTCAACCATCGTGCTTCCTGAAAAGCCGCGCAGTGTGCAGGCATCTGTTATCTACAAATTCTGATCTCGTCAGAGACAGATCAAACGACAAAGGCCGCCCGATTGGGCGGCCTTTTCAATTTTCAGCGCAGACTTAAAAAGATCAGGACATGAGCCGCTTTAGTGATGCTGCTGCACCTGCTTGAATATCGCGAAGCTCCGCTCTGGCGAGGCGTCCCTCCCGTACGACCGCCTTCCCCTCGACAAAAGTCTCCCGTACTCCGACGGGCGCGCAGAGAACAAGCGCTGCCACAGGGTCCCAGGCCCCAGCCGTTTCGACACCAGTCATATCCCAGATGACAAAATCCGCACGCTTTCCAACTGCTATCTGGCCGCAGTCAGCTCGTCCCAGCATTTCAGCGCCCCCCCGGCTCGCAAGTCGCAAAGCCTCGCGGGTTCCGAATGCGTCAGCACCATTTTCAACACGCTGCAATAACATGGCTTGCCGAGCCTCTAGCAGGAGATGACCTGCATCATTCGAGGCAGATCCGTCCACGCCCAGGCCTGTGGGAACACCTGCATCGAGCAAACGACGCACGGGTGCGATGCCTGATCCGAGCCGACAGTTTGAGCAGGGACAGTGCGCAACGCCTGTCTTTGTTCGCCCAAACAGACTGATTTCCTGATCATCTAGCTTCACACAATGGGCGTGCCAGACATCCTCCCCCACCCATCCAAGCTCTTCGGCGTACTGTCCGGGACGGCAGCCGAACTTGTCGAGCGAATAGGCAATATCTTCGTCGTTTTCAGCAAGATGAGTATGCAGTCGAACGCCTTTCTCGCGGGCCAGCAGGGCTGCATCTCTCATCAATTCACGGCTAACCGAAAAAGGCGAACACGGCGCAAGACCGACCTGCACCATCGCCCCCTCAGATGGATCATGAAACGCGTCCACCACCCGTATGCAGTCGTTCAGGATATCTGCTTCCTTTTCGACCAGACTGTCGGGGGGTAAACCACCGTCACTCTCGCCAATGCTCATTGAGCCGCGTGTCGGGTGAAACCGAATTCCAATCGTGCCTGCCGCCTCTATCGTATCTTCAAGGCGCACGCCGTCCGGATAAAGATAAAGGTGGTCGGTGCTCATGGTGCAGCCGGAAAGCGCAAGCTCTGCAAGCCCGAGCTGAGCAGCGACATACATGTCCTCGGGCCGAAAACGCGACCAGATGGGATAGAGTGATTTCAGCCAATCGAAGAGAAGCGCATTCTGTCCGGCCGGAACGGCGCGGGTCAGTGTCTGGAAGAGGTGATGATGCGTATTGACCAGCCCTGGCGTCACCACTGCTCCGGCCGCATCGATGATTTCGGACGCTCCGTCAGCCCAGCCCTCAAGATCCTGACTTGACCCGACGGCCTTGATCACACCGTCTTCGAATACCAGCGCACCATCAGAAATTTCCGTCTGGGCATCATCCATGGTCACAAGGACCCGTGCATGCCTTACCAGCGTATGGCTCATGTTTTGTCCTGATCAACCTCCGGAAGGATAAGGTTCAGAACAACTGCAAGAAATGTCGCTGGGAGCAAGCCCGACGTCAGGAAAATGCTGATACTGTCAGGCAGGTGCTGCAAAGCACCGGGCTCCAGTTGCAACCCAAAACCAAGAGACAGAGAGAGCGCAAAAATCAGCATGTTCTTCTGCGTCCAATTTACACCCGACAAAATTGTGATGGCGGCAGACGCGACCATGCCGAACATGATGATTACACCACCGCCAAGCACTTCAATCGGAACCGTGATTATGGCTGCACCAATCTTAGGAAGCAGTCCGCAGATAATGAGAAATACTGCACCAAGCGCCACAATGTAGCGGCTCATAATCCCGGTCATGGCAATCAAGCCGACATTCTGACTGAACGATGTATTTGGAAGAGCCCCAAAAATTGCGGCGACCGCAGTGCCCACGCCATCAGCCAGTGTGGCGCCGGAAAGCTCCTCATCCTTCGCCGCGCGTCCTGCGCCACCTTCGGCGATCGCACTCACATCACCGACCGTTTCAATCGCAGAAACAATGCCCATCAGGCAAAAGCCGACGACTGCAGACACCGAAAACGCGACGCCGAAATGAAAAGGAATTGGAACGGACACCCAGCCCGCATTCGAGACCTCAGCAAGCTCCACCCGCCCCATGGCAAAGGCGACGGCATATCCGACGATCAACGCCAGAAGCACTGACGCAGACGAAAACAGCCCCTTTGTGAAAAACTTGAAACCGAAGGTCGCGACAATGACGATCAGCGCCAGCATCCAGCTCTGCCAGCTTCCATAGTCGGGAGTGCCCCTGAGCGGTACGCCGCCAGCCGCATATTGAACACCAACCTGCAGAAGAGACAGAGCGATCATCGCAACGACAAGACCTGTCACCAGAGGCGGAAACATGAAGCGCAAACGCTTCACAAAGAAGCTCAGTCCCGCATGAAACAAACCACCGAAAAACGCTCCGGTCGTCAGCACGGCCATTGCTTCAACACCCTGCCCCGCGGCCAAGGGGATCATGATTGGCAGAAAAGCAAAGCTCGTTCCCTGAACGATGGGCAATCGGGACCCCATAGGCCCAAAGCCAATCGCCTGAAAGAGCGTTGCAATGCCCGCAAACAGCATGGACATCTGGATCATGTAAAGCAATGCTGAAAGGTCACCCGATCCATATCCAAACCCAGCCGCGCCAGCGACAATGATCGCCGGCGTCACATTGCTCACGAACATTGCCAGAATATGCTGAATGCTGAGCGGTATAGCGACAGCAAGACCGGGAAAATAACCCGGATCCTGGCGCTGCTCGCGCGTCATAAAACCTGCTGACTTCTCTGTTTCGGGAGGTTTGGTGACTGACATCAGACCGAATCCAGAAAGATAAATTTCAGAAGGAAAAGAGCAGCCAACACAGCGACACCCGGCGTGAGCTCCTTAAAGCGTCCCGATCCGAGCTTCAGGGCCGCATAGGTGATAAACCCCAGCCCAAGCCCGGTTGCGATGGAATATGTGAGCGGCATCGCGACCGCTGTAATCACTGCAGGCACGAAACAGGTGAGGTCCTCCCAGTCGACCTTTGCAAGGCCGCCAACCATCACGCAACCGACAAAAACGAGCGCGGGACCCGTTGCGTAGGCCTGAATGTCGCCAGCCAATGGCGCAAAAAAGAGCGCCGCAAGAAAGAGAACGCCGACCGTAACAGCGGTAAGACCGGTGCGGCCGCCAGCCTTCACCCCGGCAACGCTCTCAACATAGCTGGTCGCAGAAGACGTACCGATCACCGCACCAATCATGGTCGCCGTACTGTCCGCCATCAACGCCTTGCGCAAATTTGTAACATGGCCCTTCTCATCGAGAAGCCCTGCCTTGGACGCCACCGAAACAAGCGTGCCTGCCGTATCGAACATGTCGACAAACAGGAAGGAAATCACCACCGTCACCAGTGTGATCTCGAATGCTTTGGTCCAGTCGAGCTGAAGGAATGTCGGCGCTACCGACGGCGGCAAATCCATAATTCCGTGGGTCTCTGTGACACCAAGAACCACCCCAGCAATCGTGATACCGACCATGCCGATCAGAATACCGCCAGGCACTTTAAGTGTTTCCAATATGGCAATCACGATAAAGCAAATGACGGCAAGCAGCGTTACCGGCGCAGACAGGTCACCCAGGCCGACCAAAGTTGCCGGGTTATCGACAACAATTCCAACGCTGGTGAGGCCAATAATAATCAGAAAGAATCCGATCCCCGCCGCAATGGAAAGCTTCAGCTCCATGGGAATAGCGTTGATAATCCATTCCCTGACTGGCAGGACGCTCAGGATCACAAATATTGCGCCCGACATGAAAACGGCCATCAACGCCGATTGCCACGGCACGCCCATGCCGATCACGACGCCATAGGTGAAGAATGCGTTGAGCCCCATCCCTGGCGCAATTGCGATGGGATAATTGGCATAAAACCCCATGATCAGCGTGCCAATCGCCGCAGACAGACACGTCGCGACGAATACGGCTCCCGGATCCATACCCGCCTGAGCCAGAATGTCAGGGTTTACGAAAATGATATAGGACATCGCCAGAAAGGTCGTGAATCCAGCGATGACTTCAGTGCGCACATTTGTGCCACGCGCCTTCAAGTCAAAAAGCTTATTGAACATGATCCGCCAGACCTTCCTCATTTGCCCGAGGCGTGAACGATATATATCCCCACGCCTGAATTTCCCCGGCAAGCTTGGTCGGCAATTTCCCTTTTGCACAAGCCAGCCACATCAGATTGCAGGCGTTTTACTCGATCTGTTTGGGATTGGGGCAAAGTCGGGTCGCCCACTCATGGATTCTGAGCAAAATCTCGGCATCTCATCACCAGAACCCGACGGAAAACCACCCGAGCGCACTGAATAAAGCATCACTCGTCATGCCGATCCGTCCAGCATTGAATACCAGCGAATCGGTAAAAACCTTCGCATTTACTTGAGCTTTAGCGAAATTCGGCACCCCGCCACCGCCGCCAAAATGAGCGCTCTAGATCAATCCTGCAGCAAGAGAAGATGTTGCACTGGTCAGTAATTTCTATCCGCTGACAAGCGCGTGAAGACAGGCCATACTTCAAGCTGAATCCCGGGAGCCTTCAGGCATGATCAAATTCGTTATGAACGGTGAAATTCGGACGCTCAAGGCCTGCGACCCGACCAGAACCGTCCTTGAATGGCTTCGGGAAGATCAGCGACTGACTGGCACAAAAGAAGGCTGCGCAGAAGGAGATTGCGGCGCGTGCACGGTGGTGCTTGGCGAACTCATTGGTGAATGTGTGCGATATCGCGCCATTAACGCCTGTATCGTTTTTCTCCCCATGCTTCACGGCCGAGAACTGATCACGGTCGAATCGCTTGGAACGTCGAAAGATATGCACCCGGTTCAGAAGACACTTGCTGATCTGAACGGGTCACAGTGCGGCTTCTGTACGCCAGGGTTCGTGATGTCACTCTTTGCCCGCTATCAGGATACAGACCCCGAACTGCCAAAACCGGTAAACACCGTTCTCGCCGGCAATCTGTGCCGGTGTACGGGCTATGGCCCTATTCAGGAAACCGGCAATACACTCCAGCCAGACGTGAGCGTGCAATCCCGGTTCGGTGGTTCGCAGACCGTTTCGCTGCTCCAGTCCATTCATAATTCTGATGCAGGCGAAATCATCTATCATGATACGAATTTCGGCACGCCGCGAACGGCTTTCATTCCAACACGAGAGGAGCAACTCGCTGACCTGTTAGACGAGTATCCGGGCGCGACCATTGTTGCCGGCGCCACCGATGTCGGGCTCTGGGTCACCAAACACCTTCGCAATTTGCAGACGCTTATTTTTAATGGAAACATTCCCTCATTGAAGGGCATCGCTCAGGTCAATGGTGGCCTGACTATTGGCGCTGGCGTCAAATACAGCGACGCCCTCAAACAGCTGGCCAGCCTCCATCCAGACATCGGCGCGTTGATCACGCGAATTGGCTCGGTGCAGGTGCGAAACAGTGGAACCATTGGCGGCAATATCGCGAATGGCTCGCCTATTGGAGACACACCGCCATTCCTGATCGCGCTGAACAGCCAGCTGACACTGGCGTCTCAAGCGGGCGAACGAGTCATCGACATCGAAGATTTCTTCATCGAATACGGCAAGCAGGACCTGCGCCCCGGTGAATATGTGAAATCCGTTCACATTCCCGCGCTTGCGGAAAACCTGTTCTTTCGAACCTACAAGATCTCGAAACGCTTCGATCAAGACATTTCTGCGGTTTGCGGCGCCTTTTCGATCTATCTGGACGATGGTCTGGTAAAGGACGCACGCGTCGTTTTTGGCGGCATGGCCGGCACACCCATGCGCGCGAAAGCTTGCGAAGCCGCGCTGATTGGGAAGGCCTGGGAGAGCGAAACGATCACGTCTGCCTGTCACGCCATGACCCATGATTTCAAGCCCATGAGCGACATGCGCGCCTCAGCTGATTACCGCATGAAAGTCGCACAAAATCTGCTCCGCAAAGCTTTCGCCGAGTCGCAGACGTCCGGACGCACCCGCATTCTGGAGGCGCAATAGGTTATGGGTAACGCGCCAGAAACCAACAAAACCACAATCGGCGTGAAAGGCGACGTGCACTCGCCTTTGAAGCATGACAGCGCTTATTTGCATGTCACCGGCGAGGCGAGATATATCGATGACCTTCCGGAACCTTCCGATTGCCTGCACCTCTATGTCGCCAAAAGCGAACGCGCCCATGCGCGCATAATCGGTATGGATTTATCGGCAGTTCGTGCCTCACCAGGCGTGGTGAGCGTGCTCACGGCGGCGGATATTCCGGGAGTGAATGACATAGGCCCGGTCAAAAAGGATGATCCACTTTTTGCTGACACTGAGGTACTTTATCACGGGCAGTGCCTGTTCGCCGTCGCTGCCGAAACGCGGGCGGCTGCCCGCCTTGCCGCATTGAAAGCAGACGTCACCTATCAAGACGAGGCACCATTGGTTTCCATCGGTGAGGCTCGCTCGGCATCCTCTTTTATTGAAGACGAACAGGTCATGACGCTCGGCGATGCGGCATCCGAAATCGCCAAAGCTCCTATCACACTTTCCGGAGAGCTTATCGAAGGTGGTCAGGACCATTTCTATCTTGAAGGCCAGATCGCACTTGCCATTCCGGGCGAGGATGGCGACATGACGGTTTATTCCTCTACCCAGAACCCCACCGAGGCACAGCACCTGATCGCAAACGTCCTCGGCATTCCTGATAACCACATCAATGTGCTGTTGCGCCGTATGGGTGGCGGCTTTGGCGGCAAGGAAACTCAATCCACGCTCCTAGCGGCTGCAGCCGCCCTATGCGCCGCAAAGACCGGGCGAGCGGTCAAATTCCGCATGGATCGCGATGACGACATGATCATGACGGGTAAGCGGCATGATTTCGAAGTGGGATGGACGGCAGGGTTTGACGAACAAGGCGTTCTCAAGGGCGTGGAATTCGACCAGGCAGTACGGTGCGGCTTTTCGACTGACCTGTCCATGGCGATTGGCGACCGCGCCATGTTCCATGCCGACAATTGCTATTTTCTCGGAAGCGCCAAAATCGTTTCAAACCGTATGCGGACGAATACCGTGTCCAATACAGCTTTCCGCGGCTTTGGTGGACCACAGGGTATGATCGGCATTGAGCACCTGATGGACGCTGTTGCATTTCGCGTCGATCGCGACCCGCTCGATGTACGCCTTGATAATCTTTACTCCGATGACGGACGAAACATCACGCCTTACCATCAGACAGTTGAGGACTTCGTCGCCAGAGACCTGATGGAAGAGCTGGCCAAAACATCAAACTACCGCGCGCGCCGCGCCGAAATAGAGGCGGAAAACAAGGAAGAAGGTTTTATCAAGCGCGGCATCGCCCTCACCCCGGTGAAGTTTGGTATTTCCTTCACCACGACCCACCTCAATCAGGCTGGCGCGCTCATCCATATCTATACCGATGGCAGCATCCAACTGAACCATGGCGGCACTGAGATGGGGCAAGGCCTGATGGTGAAGGTCGCCCAGGTTGTCGCCAATGCCTTTCAGGTCGATATCGACCGGATCCGCATCATGGCCACTGCCACGGACAAGGTTCCAAACACATCTGCGACGGCCGCCTCTTCAGGGTCTGATCTCAACGGCATGGCCGCTCTCGATGCCGCAGTAAAAATAAAACAACGGCTCATTGATTTCCTTTCCGAACGCGAAGGTGTCGGTGAAGAAGACGTGATCTTCTCAAACAATGAGATCATTGTCGGTGGCAAGGCACTGAAATTCGCCGATGTCATCAAGGCCGCTTATCTGGCCCGGATTTCACTATCCGCGACCGGCTATTACAAGACACCGAAAATCCATTACGATCGAGCCAGTCATACCGGGCGGCCATTCTATTATTTTGCTTATGGTGCCGCCGTTTCCGAGGTCGAAATCGACACGCTGACTGGCGAAAATCGCGTCGTCCAAACCGATATCCTGCACGAAGTGGGACAGTCGCTGAACCCCGCGATCGACATGGGACAAATCGAAGGCGGTTTCGTTCAGGGCATGGGTTGGCTGACAACCGAAGAACTCGTTTTTGATGAGGCAGGTCGACTGCGTACTCACGCGCCATCTACTTATAAAATACCGACCGCATCAGATCGCCCGGCAACGATGAACATCAAGATCTGGGATAAGGGCCGGAACGTCGAGCGCACGATTCACAGATCAAAGGCAGTTGGTGAACCGCCTTTCATGCTGGCCATTTCAGTGTTTTCAGCCCTGACACACGCCGTTTCCGGGGCGACTGGACACACAGTCTTCCCGAAACTTCATGCGCCTGCCACGCCGGAACGCATTCTCATGGCCGTCGACGCGGCTCGCGCAGAAGCAGGGCAAGCCTCGCCATGAACCGTCTTGATTGGACAGAAATCGCCCTAAGCCAGATCGTCCGACATGGCGCGACAGTGCTGATCACCCAATCCGTTGTTGAGGGATCTGCGCCGCGCGAAGCTGGCGCCAAGATGCTCGTGAGCGATGACACAGTTATCGGCACAATCGGCGGCGGAAACCTGGAATTTCAGGCGATCCGGCAAGCCCGTGAACTCCTGTCCCGACCAGACCTCAAGCACCTTGTGCAGGACTATCCGCTCGGCCCGTTTCTGAAACAATGTTGTGGGGGGCATGTCCGCCTTCTCCTCGAGCGTTTGACCGGAGACGACACTGACTGGCTGACTGAACTCATCGCACAAAAGACGCGGCCCGGCAGGCTGCTGCTTGAGACCCGGCTCGACGGGAAACCACCACGAAAAGCGCTTCGATCAGGGCATGAGTTTGCCGATATAGGCGCTGGCTGCTTCCTCGATAAAGATGGCTCCGTTCTGTCAAATGCCCGGCCCGACAGAAACACCTGCGCAGCACACATCGAACCCCTGCGCGCGATACCCCTGACTGTTATGCTTTATGGTGCAGGACATGTCGGCGCGGCTATTGCCCACGTTCTGTCTATTTCGGATTTCCCGCTTCGTCAGTTCGATAGCCGGAAAGAGTTTCAGGCGCGACACATCGAGCCGCTGAGCGAGCCCGAAAGCATCATCAGCCATGCACCATCATCGGCGATCCATCTCATCCTGACCCATGATCACGATCTGGACTATCAGTTGACCCGCGCCATTCTCACTCGAAACGACTTTGTCTTTTGCGGCCTGATCGGCTCAAAAACCAAGCGTGCGCGATTTATCCGTCGTCTCAAGACAGATGGCGTGCCGGAGGCCGCTATTTCGCGGCTGGTTTGCCCGATTGGCCTTCCAGAAATTTCCGGCAAGGCACCCCATGTGATCGCAACATCCGTTGCGGGACAGCTCTACCAACTCGTCTCTGAAACAGAACTTCAGGCTTCGGCCTCCAGAACGGAAGCCTTACGCGCATAGCGCTGAGCCATCACGGCGCATGCCATGAGTTGCAGCTGATGATACAACATAAGCGGCAACATGATGAGGCCCATATTTGGGTTCCCGGCAAACAGGATCTGCGCAATAGGTGCGCCATTCGCGAGGCTTTTCGTCGAGCCGCAAAACACGGACGCGGACTCATCCTCCAGCGGTAACCCAAGCCGCTTTGACGCGAAGATCGTATAGCTGAAGGCAAGCCCCAAAAACACCAAAACCAGCCCAATCGTTATCGCGAACTGGCCGACCGAAAACTGAGACCAGACACCTCCGGCAGTCGATTCAGCGAATGAACTGAAGACGATCAACAGGATCACTGTCCGGTCTATTTTTGTGATGATGGATTTGTATTTCGTCAGAAATGACTTGATAAATGGCCTGGCGAGCTGCCCCAGGATAAAGGGCAAAAGCAACGTGATGGCGATATCCAGCATAGCATCCAGAACAGAGAAGTTGCTTTCTCCCGTCGCGGTGACGATCGACATCAGAGCTGGCGTAATCACCATGCCCAATAATCCAGACAGCGTTGCGTTGAACACCGCAACCGGCACATTCCCCTTGGCAAGGGCCGTCATCGCCACAGAGGACGATACAGTCGATGGCAGCGCAGCAACAAAGAAAAAGCCCAGAAGCAGGAATTCGGGCAGAACCTTATTCAGCGTAAAAAACAGAAGCAGTCCCAGTATCGGAAACACCACAAAAGTGGTCGTCTGAATGAGAAGATGCACCCTCCAGTTTTTGAGCCCGGTGATGAGCTTTTGTTTGTCCAGATTTGCGCCATGCAGAAAGAACACCAGCGCAATACCGAAATCGGTCACCATACCGAGTTTCAGAGGGCCATCTGCAACGCCGATTTGCGGAAAAATCAGAGCCAGAATGACAGCCAGAACCATCAGCAAGACGAACCGGTCAGGAAGAAACTTCATATCGCTAGCCTAATTCATTCCAGACAGCTCAATCATCCGGACGATCATTATTGCATCGTCCAACGCAAAGAAATGGCCAATCCTATCAAAACCATGATGCTTGCTTAGCCGATAAAACGGCAGGTCTGGACAAGAAGAATTTCCAGTGCGAAGCACTCTAATAAAAGCATCATTCATTCTCCTGACCGTCTGAGCAAGCCCGATCATGCCAATCATCAAAACCGGCCTTCTTTACTTTGATAAGGCCATAAGAGAGGGGTCAATCCGCAAGGCGGCAGAAAACCTCAACATCGCCTCTTCTGCAGTCAACCGACAACTTTTACAGCTCGAAGAAGAATTTGGTGTCGAATTATTCGAGCGATTACCCAGAGGCATTCGTCCAACAGCAGCCGGCGAGGCTTTGCTGAATTATGTACGGCAGTGGAACCGGGATGCCTCTCAGCTTCGTCATGAGATCGGCCGCCTCAAAGGCGGTGTGAGGGGCACAGTCCGCATCGCGGCAGCCGAAAGCATCACTGTAGATATATTGCCCCGCGCCATGACGCGCCTGCAGACCCGGTTCCCGCTCATCGACTTCACCCTGATCTCGGGCGATAACTATTCGATCAAATCTGCCCTGCTCGCCAAGGACGCGGATGTTGTCTGCGCTTTTGATCTCGAAAGCACATCACGCGTCGAAACCATCTTTGCCTTCCAGACGCCCATTGGGGTCATTACGCCGGTCGACCATCCCATCGCTCGCCTGAAAGAGGTCACTCTGGCGGACTGCCAGCCCCATCCGATTATCGCACCAACCGAGGAATGGCTGAATCACAGCATCATTAGAGAACTCATCAACGAATCCGCTGTGCCATTTCAGATCGCCGCCCGCGTTGAACGCATCGGCATGCTCAAAAACCTCGTGCAGGCCGGATTGGGGATCGCCTTCATCTCCCAAACCGGCATTGAAGACGATATCGTGCAACAAAGACTTGCCTGGACCCCATTTGCCGAAGGCGTCATCAAACCAACGACCATTTCACTTCTGGCGCCGAAGGGCCGGGTGTTGATGCCGTATATTCTGAGCTTCATTGAAATGCTGAAAGAGGAATTAGAAGCACGGGCAAACTGATCCAATGAGATCCTAGGCAATCTCCTTCACTTCCGCCACAGTCAGCGCATCGCTCTGATATTTCGTTCACTGCTGGAACTTGGCTCATTTTGACTGGATGCGAGTTTGCGCCAGAAATGATCCTGAATGCGTAGTTTTCGGTCGCCTGCAGAACTCTTTCTACGTTTGTTGCCGGACTGATTGATCAATCGTACGACTGATGCAAAATATAGATCAATCAGACCAATGCTCACTGCATCGGTCAAGCTTTCATTTCGGGCAGAGATACCATGTCTGCAAACCATGCGACCGAACCAGAGACCTCACCCATTGAGGTGCTGAAACAGCCCGAGACGCTGATGGCGGCCGCCGCTGCACTTGGTGTTCCGATGACGAATGAAATTCTGCAGGGCGTAACTGAGAATCTGAACCTCCTCGAAAGTCACCACGCTAAAATCAGCGAGGTCTTGTCGCCCCAATGACTTCACCCATGTCTGCCACTGACATCGCTTCATCTGTCCGCGCAGGCCGCCTGCACGCCAGCGATGTTGTGGCAGAGACGCTGAAGCGAATAGCAAAGCTCGACCCTTTGTTGATTTGCTTTACGAACATTCTGAAAGACCAGGCACTTGAGTCTGCAGCGAAAATCGATGCAGCGGTTGCGGCTGGCGACGATCCTGGTCCGCTAGCTGGCGTTCCATTCGCTGTTAAAGATCTTTTTGATGTGGAAGGCCTGACCACCACTGCAGGGTCTTTCATCCTCCGAGACGCGCCGCCAGCAAGCTCTGATGCAAAAGTCGTCGAACGATTGAAGGCAGCCGGCGCCATACTTATTGGCACGCTCAATATGGATGAATTCGCCTATGGGTTTGCCACGGTAAATATGCACTACGGAACCACACGAAACCCGCATGATACCTCGCGCCTGGCCGGTGGCTCTTCTGGTGGTTCGGCCGCCTCCGTCGCTGCAGGCCTCGTGCCGCTCTCATTAGGCTCAGACACAAATGGTTCGGTGCGCGTACCAGCAAGCCTTTGCGGGATATTCGGCCTCCGCCCAACACACGGCGCGATAACGATTGACGGAACATTTCCATTTGTTGATCGCCTCGATACGGTCGGCCTGTTTACGCGTTCGGTCGATGACCTTCGCACGGCCTATGCCATATCATCTGACACACCAGAAACATCTCGCGCACCCAAAACCCCAAAGGCGGGTTTGTTGACCGGATGGTTTCAATCAGGCGGTCAGCAGGACGTACTCGACGCCGCACGAAACATATTTGAGGCGCTGGGCGGCACGGAAGAAATCAACCTCCCCCTCACTGAAGCCGCCCGGTCCGCTGGCTTTATTTTGACGGCTTCGGAGGGCGGACAGCGCCATTTGCCCAATCTCAGAACCCGACCGATGGACTTTGACCCCGCAGTCAGAGACCGCCTGATCGCGGGGGCGCTCCTGCCAGACTCGGTGGTCAATGACGCGGATGCGCTGGCAGCCATTTACATAGATCAGCTGCTTACCGTTCTGGAAGATTTTGATGTGCTCATAGCACCGTCCACACCGAGCACAGCCCCTGACATCGCCGCGGGGTTAATTGAAATCGACGGACAAATGGTTTCGGCACGCGCAAATCTTGGCCTGTATGCACAGCCGATCGCGCTTGCAGGCGTTCCCGTACTCTCCGTTCCTTTAAAACGAGATGGACAGCTTCCAGTCGGCGTACAATTGATCGCCGCTCGCGGTCGAGAAGCGCTGCTGTTCGACCTGGCTGACCAACTCGTTGCTTCCGGACGTGTTGCTGTCGAACTGCCCGAACTTGTCAGCGAGGTGGCCTGATGCCAGAAGCCATCGCACCCAGACAAGGTATGGTGACCAGCCCACATTACCTTGCCAGCGAAGCTGGACTCGGCGTTCTCAAGGATGGCGGCAATGCCGTCGAGGCTTGCGTTGCGGTCGCAGCAGCGCTCGCAGTTGTGTATCCTCACATGACCAGCATTGGCGGCGATGGCTTCTGGCTGGTGCATGAGCCGGATGGCACCGTTTACAGCGTCAATGCCTGTGGCGCAGCAGGTCGAAACGTCTCAATCGACCTTTATGAGGCAGAAGGCTACGCCAATATTCCATGGCGCGGCCCTCTCGCAGCCATCACGGTGGCCGGGACGGTTTCAGGCTGGGAAAAAGCGCTGGCGACATCAGGCAGCACCCTGCCACTCGCTCGCATACTGCGCGATGCCATTCAGTACGCGGAAGACGGTATTCCAATAACAAAAGGTGGGGCCGCCATTGCCGCTGCAAAAGACGCAGAGCTGAGCCCCGTTTTCGGCTATAGCGAGATTTTCCGCCCCAACGATACGCCACTGAAAGAAGGCGATAAGCTTAAGCAGGTGGCACTGGCGGAGACATTGCGAAAGCTCGCCGAGAATGGTCTCAGCGACTTCTACACAGGCGCGCTGGCTGATGAACTCATCGCCGACCTGAAAGATGCAGGCAGCTCGCTCACCAAAGAAGATTTCTTATCGCATCGTGCTGAGAAACTCGCGCCTCTGAAAGCGCGCGTCCGGGAAGCAGATCTTTACAACACCGCGCCTCCGACCCAGGGCTTTACATCTCTGCTTATCCTGTCGCTATTTGACCGTCTGGAACCGAAAATCGCGGAAAGTTTCGAACACGTCCACACGCTGATCGAGGCCACAAAA
>NZUJ01000054.1 GCA_002701295.1 Ponticaulis sp.
AGGTGTCGAAAATGGCGAAGCCGTGGTGCGCCGTTATGCCAGTGATGTGGATGATGCTGCTGACTGGAGCTATTCTCTGGGCGCACTCAATAATGGCAAGATCGGTGCTCTGGAAATTGGCGCTGATGGGTCAATCTATGTCGGCGGTGCGACGCGTACGTCTGGCGAAGATGGAACAGGCCTCACCGGCACGGCGCAGACAGACCATGACGGCTTCGTTGCCAAATTGAACACGGCTGGCAATCCGCCATCTCTCGACTGGCTGCAGCGCCTTGGCGGAACGGGCTATCAATCCGTGGATGGCATCTCGCTGTCGAACGGGCAGGTGATTATTGCCGGTACGGGCGAAGAGGCCTTCGGAACAGGCAGTTCCGATAAGGATCAATCAGCCTATCTGACATCACTATCTGACGCGGATGGCACACAGGGCTGGACGAAGAGCATTTCCGGGCGCGGCGGTGTGGCGAGTGCTGCGGACATCATGATTTCGGACAGTTTTTCGTCGACACTGGACGCGTTTGGTCTGCCTGATGGCGATATGATCCTCTCTGATACGGCGTCTGTGACGGACCGTCTGGCACTGCGTCCGGGCGATCATTTCTACGTCTCAGTTAATGGCGGTCGCGACAAGAAAATCACGATTGAACAAGGTGATAATCTGCGCGCACTGACCTTCAAGATCAATGCCGCGCTGGTTCTGGACGGAAATGCAGATGTGCGGCGGTCGAACGGCATGCAATCGCTGAAAATCACACCGGGCGAAGGTGTGAAAATTGAGCTGAAGCATGGTTCTGACGGGCGGGATGCGTTGTCGGTTCTGGGACTTCCGACCGGCGTGATCATGGAAAAGCCTATTCCGGGTACAGACACGGAAAATGCCGGGCCTGAGATTGTGACCATGGGGCTTATCGACTCGCTGAATTTCGACACCAAGGAATCCCGCGAAGAAGCTGTTTCCGTTCTGGAGGGTGCGTTGCGCGGTCTGAGGACGGCCTATCGCTGGGCGATTGATGATCCGACACTGCTGCAGCTGAAAAATGGCAATCAGGGACCAGGCAAGACAGGCGGAACCGTTCCGGCCTATCTGCAGGCGCAGATCGCCAACTATAATGCGGGCTTGCAGCGTCTTGGTGGCGGCGCGAATCTCTTCGCCTGATCAGACGTCTCTGAAACTTGCAGGCGGGATGCCGTCGATCGACCAGTCTCCTATAGCGTAACGGATCAGCCGGAGTGTCGGGTAACCAATCGCGGCTGTCATACGCCGGACCTGGCGATTGCGGCCTTCTGAAATGGTTAGCTCCAGCCAGCTATCAGGCACAGATTTACGAACGCGAATGGGGGGATCACGCGGCCATAAAGCTTCTGGTTCGGCAATGGATTTTGCGACAGCTGGCAAGGTCATACCATCTTTCAGGCGGACACCCTTGCGAAGCTGGTCCAGCGCACCTTCATCCGGCACGCCTTCCACCTGAACCCAATAGGTTTTTGGAAGTTTGAATTTCGGGCTGGCAATCCGGTTCTGGAGTTTGCCGTCGCTCGTCAGGATCAGAAGCCCTTCACTGTCGCGGTCGAGGCGACCGGCTGCGTAGACGTCTGGCACGGAGATAAAGTCTGACAGCGTCTGCCGATCGCTTCCGTCATTTCCCCTGTCGGTAAACTGGGAGAGCACGTTGAACGGTTTATTGAAGAGCAGGGTACGGGCCATGCCGCTTTCTAGAATGAAACCGGCCGACCCGAAAGCCTGTCTTAATCGCCTTCCGGAGACGCAGTGGCATGTTCTTCATCCATGCGGACGCGTTCTTCATGCAGGGCGCGATGTTCGCCATAGGTGAGCCCTGATGCGAGCGCGAAGTCGAATGCTTCGAGCCAGCCTTCGCGTTGGTCTGCGGGCAGAGCTCGCGCCTGCAGACGATGGGCGTAGCGCTCCTCAGGTGTCAGGGCCAGATAGTCCGCAGCACTGTAGACCGGAACGCCGGTCTGGTTGTCGTAAGGTGTGACAGGTGTTGCTGGCGCCGGAGTTTCGGCTGTTTTGGAAAATACGAACCGCGCACCCCGGGCGATAGCAACGGGAATGACGGTGCCGTGATCTTCGCCTGGAAGAAGTTCGAAGTCAGCGCTCACACCGTCCAGTTCATCAATGAAGTCGGCAAAGTCACGCGCATTGTCGACCTGACTTATGGAAAGCAGACGTTCCAGGTTCGGATGCGGAAAGTCCGGATCGTCAGCCTGTTCGTTCTCGCCAACGGTAATCAGCACGCGCGGTGTGACACCCAGAACTTCGAGCTTTGGCTCAAGGCGCTTGCGAACATTGCCGCGTTTGATCAGCTCGTCTTCGAACCAGATAGATGGGCTGGCCGCAATAAATGTATCAAAGAGTTCTGGCCGATTGATCAGGGTGTAAAGCGTGAACAGGCCGCCAAATGAATGGCCGAACAGGACTTCTTTGTCTGTATTCACTGGAAAGCGTGAGGCGATATCCGGCTTTAGCTCATCTGAGATGAAGTGGATCAGGTCTTCCGCACCACCTGTGCCTTCCGGGTGTTCGGAGCCGATTGCGGGCGTCAGATCGAGCCTGCGGGCTTCCCCGATTTTTACGCCATCCGGATAGCCAATCCCGACAATGAGGGCAGGGGTGCCGCCGGGGCGCCGTTCATGTGAGCGGATCGTGTCGACCATGGTTGCGAACATATAGTCGGCATCCAGAGTGTAGATGACAGGATAGCCTTCAGCTGGCGGGGGCGTTTCTGGCCAGGCCATGAAGATCTTGAAAGTGCGGTCTGTTTTCGACGTCATTTCGATTGCAGTGGCATTCTTCATGATCGGGTAAACGGCTTCAGCCTGGGCAGCAGGCATGTCCTGCGCGCTCGCCGTGATGCCTGAGGCTGCGCCAAGAGCGAGCGTTAAAGCTGGGACAAGCGCTGTGAGACGGCGAGATAGTGAAAAGAAGTTTCGATCAGGAATGTTCATGATGTTGCCCAGTAATTTCGTTATTATTATGCATAATCATGCGATAACTCTCTATTGCAAGAGAATGTAGAATAAAATTTCGAATTTTTGGGCAGTCTACAGACCGTCAAACATGTCGGGCGTATGTGGGTCTTTGCGATGGAGCATGTCTTCACCGATATAGAAACAGGGGTGTTTCATATTCTGAAGGCCGCCTTCGGCTTCATAGTGAACCCAGCCGCCATTCGGCATTTTGACTGTTCGGATTTTCGCGCCGCAAGTGGGACAATCATGCCGCAGCATTTTCGAATCATGGTTTGCGTGACGGGTTTCGCGAACCTGCCAGCTTCCCGCGATACGGGTATAGCTGCCATCCTTGAGTTTGCGATCATGGGCTTTTCGGTAAATCAGCTGAACCGTCATGAGTATGCTCCTGCCGGAGGACGTTGACCGGATATGCTTAATCAAATCTTGGTGCGGGATATTTTTCTCTGACTTGTATCGACTGCGCGGCCTTTCGTTGACCAAGGTTTCAGCTTAGATTCTGAAGCATAACTGCGGAACGCAAATCTGTTCGGGGGAAATGCATGACACTCTTTACCATGGCATCGGTCAGTGACATCGCTGCAGCCATACAAGTGGCCATTGCGCCCATCTTCCTGCTGGTCGGGACGGGATCACTTCTGAATGTTGTGACTGCGCGTCTCGGACGGGTTGTGGATCGCGTGCGAGCTCTGGAAGGCCTGATCGAAAAGGGTGAAGACGAAGTTCTGGAAAGGCGTCACATAGGTGAGTTGCTGGTTCTGGATAAACGCCTGAAATACGGTAACCGCGCCGTCTATTTTTGTAGTGCTTCGGCCGTACTGATCTGTATTCTTGTGGCGCTTGTCTTCGTGGCGGGCTTTTTCGGGCCAGCCGCAGGCATTTTTGTCGCCATTCTGTTCTTTATTGTTGTCTTGTCGCTGATTATTGGCCTGGTCAGCTTCCTGATGGAAGTCCGGATTGCGACCAATCATTTGCGGGTCCGCCATGAGTTTCTGGCAGACCGTTCGGGGGCAGCGAAAAAAGACTAATGTCCGTGGTCCGGTTGGCCGCCTATTGGATCATCCGAATTTCGACGCGGCGGTTCATGGGAACAATCAGGTCATCTTCCGTTTTGGCGCCGCGTTCACCAGCAGCTACAATGGCTATCTGATCAATAGCGAGTTCGGCGTCGAGAAGGGCTTCCAGAACGGTGTCAGCCCGCCTTTGAGATACGCGGATATTCACGTCTTCAGAGCCGATCGAGTCTGTGTGGCCAATGACTTCGATTGCTGCATACTCGCAAGTGGCGGCCTGTTCCGTGATGGCATCGATGACCTGTAGCGCCACATCATCCAGCTCGGTCTGGTCTGACGCGAAATAGATCTGATGTGTTTCATCCATGCAGGTCGGGACGTCTGCCAGATTGTTCTCCACCGGCACGAGTGGAGGTGGCGGAGGTACATTGGTTGGCCCTGTCGAGCTGCAGGCCCCTGCGAACAGGCACAGCGCTGCGCCTGCCAGTTTCAAGTCAGTTCTGATCATTCCCCAGCTTCCTTCGAGTCAGCATGTCCAACGATTCTACTCAGTTATACGGGCTTTGCCTATCTCAGCGTCAAAACATTCTGAAACTGACGCTTTGATCAGGTGCCGAGCCGGCTGGTCCTCTGGCTCAGGACCCTCGACACAAAGCAGGGTGTTAATCTCTTTTGATGAAATTTCCCGTTCTGGTCAGTGCTCGCTTAACCATACGCTAAGCGATGTGTGCGTTAATGGCCGTGTTCTGAGCTAGGAGCACTCAACAATGATTAAAGACATGATCAAACACGTCGCCAAGGCGACTGGCTTGTCTCACAAAGACGCTCGCACAGCCCTTGGTATTGTGCTGAACGCCTCTGAGCGTCAGGGGTCACCTTTCATGGCTGAACTCTATAAGAAAATGCCGGGTGCGCGCACTCTGGCGTCCAGAGCGGGCGCTGACACCGGCGCGGCGACAGGTGTGATTGCGCGCCTGATCGAACAGACGCCGGGTGGCCGAATGGCTGTTGCAACGGGCATGATCCGCAATCTGCAGAGAGCTGGTCTCGGCCATACTGAAATCGCGGGTATCTTTCCGGCTGTCTCGTCCTATTGCGAAAAGAAGTATGCGCTGAGAGGCTTTGGCCATCTGGGTGACCTCCTCGGCAATGGCGTTGCGCAGCAGCGCGACGACTACGCTGTCGCGTAGACAGACCTGCGTTTCAGACAAAGCAATCTTAAAACCGCTCTTCTGAGCGGTTTTTTATTGAGACTTGTCCGACGGAGAAAGCCGGGTTACCCGCAAGAATGAGCAATATGACCCATCAGGCTATTTCAGCCCTCTTATCGGGATTTGAAGAAGAGGCGAGCAGCCGCCTGGGCGCTTGTGAGCTCGTCACCATGGACTGTGAGCAGATTACTGCGCCTCTTACGACAGACTGGTCTGTGCAGGTTGATTGTTCCAAGGCGTCTTCTCATATCTGCTTCCTGAAGGGGGAGATAAACGAGAATGGGCAGACTGTTTTTACCGGAAATGCGATATTTCGAGCAATTTCTGCCTCGAAATAAGGTAAACAAAACCTTAACGCGCTAATTTATTCTAATTTTGTTCCAAATTGTTCTTTACGCGAGAACAAAAAGAGAATATATGTTTTCCACAGGAACGGAGTAGGAACATGAAGTCAGTCAATTTCTGTGGACAGTCGGGTCGGGAATTCAAGTTCGATCGTATTTCTCCAGACTCAAACTGGGCAGCCCAGCAAGGCATTGCCCTGTTCGTCGCCCATACAGGCTTTGGCTGGCGGATCATTCGTATCGTCGAGCTCGACGGGCGGACTGATAATGTTCAACCGATCTGGGCATGGCGGGATGCGCAGCGTTATGGCGCGCGCGCTGTCTTCTTTGCCCAGTGTGACCGAATTCTGGATCGCAAGACCTCTATCGCTGATCTGCGGAGTGGACTTGATCCGGTGTGTGACACCCAACGCGCAAGCCGCGTCGCCTGACTGAAAAGGCCGGTCCCTGAGGGCCGGCCTTTCTTTTTTTGCGTTTCGTCTTTGTGGGGCAGGTTACCGGTCTTCGCCCTGACCTGGATATTCCAGAGCTTCCTGAGCGGCAGCCGTTTTTGCCGACCGGACGAGTTGGACGAATTCGCTTCGATATCCGAAGGCATCTTCGCCCCGAGCATCAAGCGCAATCTCGATGACCTCATCATAGCCGAAGCCGTTCGTCAGATATGGGTCGCCTTTCAGTAGCTGGCCATACCCGGCAACAGCTGTCGCAAAGCGCGTATAGAGCGGCGCATCACTGATGGACTCAAAGGCCATGTCGTCGGTGATCGGAACCGTGACGAGCTTGGATGTATCCTCATCTGGTAGTTTATAGCGCAGTTTGAGGAAGGCGTATTCGCCCGACATATCGGCTTCGGTTTCTGGTGTTGAGCCGTAGCGTCGCTCGTCCAGCAGGCCGTCTTCACCGGTCGGCGTGATCTCATAGATGGCCGTCACGCGGTGACCGGCACCAATCTCACCGGCATCGACCTTGTCATTGTTGAAGTCGGCTTCGGCCAGCATACGGGTTTCATACCCGATCAGGCGATATTCCTTCACGGCCGCAGGATTGAATTCGACCTGAATTTTCACATCCTTGGCGATGGTGAAGAGAGAACCAGACAGATCATCGCTCAGCAGCTTGCGCGCTTCGTTGAGCGTGTCGACATAAGCCGCCATTCCGTTCCCGGACTGGGCGATCTTCTGCATCATCTGGTCGTTATAATTACCGCGACCAAAGCCCATCACGGACAGGAAAATGCCCGTATCACGCTTGCGGGAGACGAAATCTTCGAGGCGTTCATCACTGGTGATGCCCACGTTGAAGTCACCATCGGTGAGCAACATGACGCGATTGACGGCGTCTTCGTCGAAGCTTTGTTCGGCCAGCGAATAGGCGAGGCGCAGGCCTTCACCACCAGCGGTCGATCCGCCCGCATTCAGTTGTTCCAATGCCGCGAGGATCTTTCCTTTTTCCGTGCCTGGCGTTGGTTCCAGCACCTGACCAGCGGCCCCCGCATAAACCGCAATGGCAATTGTGTCTTTTTCGCTCATCTGATCGATCAGCATGCCGAGCGCTTTCTTGGCGAGCGGAAGTTTCTCCTGCGATGACATAGAGCCCGAGACATCGACCAGCAACGTCAGGTTAATCGGTGGTCGGTCTTCCGGCTCGATTTCATAACCCTGCAGGCCGATCTGCACGAGCTTGTTGTTGTCTGACCATGGTGCGGGAATCACTGTGACATTGGTGGAAAATGGCGGGTCGCTGCTTTCCGGAAGCGGGTAAGCGTAGTCAAAATAGTTGATCAGCTCTTCGATACGCACGGCATCTTTCGGCGGCAGGTTGCCATCATTGAGATAGCGCCGCGCCACGGAATAAGAGGCTGTGTCCACATCAATTGAGAAGGTGGAGACGGGCTCGTCTGCGACGCGCTTCACGGGATTGGTGTCCACGTCTTCATACCGTTCACGATCCAGCGGCACGGTTTCTGGCATAGGCACTGGTGTCGGCGCGACGGCATAGGCCACTGCTCCGGGTGCTGCTTCTCGCATCATCAGAACTGGCGGAGGTGGCGGCGGAGGCGGCGGTGGAGGTGGAGGAGGAGGTGGGGGAGGTGCGCCAATATCAGCCTGGCTGGCGCGTGTTTCCGGCTCGCCCGAGTCAGTCGATGAGCAGGCCGTCAGCGCGAGTGCGCCGCAGGTCCCGATCAGTAGGAGTTTCAAATTATTGGTCATTTTTCAGCCCTCAATGGAATCTATTGGCTTGAAAGGACTATGTCGGTGTGACGGAAATGCGGCCAGAAACGGGTCAGGCTGGTTTCATTTCGTGTCATTGAACGCCGGTCGCGATCCAGTCATCGACTTCGCGTTCCACCAGCTGAAGCGGTCTGGAGCCGTTCACCAGCAACAGATCATGAAAGTCGCGCAGGTTGAAGCGATTACCCAGAACGGCGCGTGCTCTGGCCTTCAGTGAGTCAAATTCCGAGATCCCCTGAAGGGCCGCACAGGCGAAGCCGGGTTCAGCTTCAAACAGTGTCATCCGGGCTTCTGCCTCGGCTTCAGTTAAAGAGAGTCTGGACTGCAGAGATTGCAGCGCTTCTGACCGCGACCATGTGCCTGAGAGATATGCCGCTTCGGCTTCCGCTTCTGCCTGAAGCGTCAGCTCAGACCAGATTAACGCAGCTTTCAACTGCGGTGCCTCGTCAAACGCGCCTCTCTGATCAAGCGTGGAAAGCGCATAATACGGCCAGCCAAGATCAAATGAGAGCGTGCTCAAGGTCCGTGACAGATATGGCAGGTCTTCACGCCGGTAGGTCATGCGCAGGCGCATCTGATGACCCGGATAATATGCCTTCATCAGGGCCAGAACAGCGAGGCTCATGGGTTCCTGCTCAAGTCGGGCAACGGAGATTGTGACGGGATAGCGGTCGAATGACGTATTGGGCGAATAGCTGAACAGAGGCTCGTCAGTGACGGCCGGTTCGGCTTGTGGCGCGCGGATAGTGGTTTCGGGCGGCAGACTGGCCTGCAATTCCAGTGGCAGCATACGCGGATTTGAAAGCCCCGGAAGTTCGCCTTCTATGATGCGGATATACCTTTGCAGGGCGAGAAAGGTTTCGGGCAATTCCGGTTGCGCCTCGACTGGCGGCTGCGCGGGTGTTGTTTGCAGCTGGGGTATGCCATCGACGCCTTCTTCTGGGGCAGGCTCTGGTTCTGGCGGGTAGAGCGGTGCGCGTGTTGACCAGACAGAAAGAATGTCCTGAGGACGTTCGGGAATGGGAATGCCGTCGGTCAGGCGCTCTTCTTCAGGAAGCTCAGGAAATGGGATATGGGAATCCCAGTTCTGGGCGACGAACGTCATGAATTCATCAGCGGCCAGATCAGCGCCCGCCGTCGCTGAGGCAAGACAGCTGGCAGCGTCGGTATCGCCAGAGGTCATCTGATTGATCAGCGCGGCATAGTTCGCCGGCTTATAAGAGCCTCGCCCGCCATCGGCTTCGGAAAGTTCCCGCAAATAGACAAGACGCTCACGAAAGCTGATTATTTCGGCGAGCAGCTCGTTTCTGACGCGATCGACGAAATTCACCTTTTCCGGATCAGGTGTGACGCCGCGCGGCAGTTGAGCGCGCCAGGCGGTCCGCCAGCCTGTATAAGCGGCCTCACTAGCGAAGGGTGATGCGTCGATCTGTGCGATCATGCGGTCGAGGATACTCACTGGCATTGTGATCCCTGCAGCAGCATCGAGATCGAGGCGTCGTCGAACCTTTTGCATCAGGGTTTTGTAGCCAGAAATTTCTGCACGTCTGGCGGCAAGATTTTGTGGTTGGTCGTCGGGCGTCAAATCGCTGAGAAAGGCTATCACGCCAAGGTGAGGGCTTTGCAGATGGTCGACCACATAAGGTCGCGAATAAACAAGATCGATCTCGCCCTGACCAAAACGGGCTGTCTCCACAGCGAAGCGAAATGCCGCATGGATTTCCCAGAAGGAGGTGAAGTCCGTTGCATTTACCTCGGGCGCGGCCATGCCTGCGAGCTCTTGCAGCGCGACCAGGCGCAAGACGCGTTCGTTTTCGAAATCGGATTGTGTTTCAATGCGACCGGTTCGAATCCAGTCGCGCGGTTCATGCGATTGTGAGCCTAAACCATCTTCCGGATAGACCTCGCCAAAACTGGCCTCGAGCTCATTGAGCTGTCGAAAAAGCTCTTGTCTCTGAACAGTGCCGGGGCCGGTGCCGGCGTCGAGAACCGGGGCGTCGCAACCGGCAACTGCCAATAGAAGCGTGCCGAAGGCGGCATTTCTCCAGCCCGGGGAATGGCGATTGGAAACTGCAGAAAAAAATGACTTCATCGCGAAGAATAGCCCTGACAATTGATCTTGATCGGTTGTCGCAGAAATTGTTTTCCTTTAAGGACCCGTTTGCACCAAGTTTGGAGAGCTTTATGGAAACGAATCAACCCGGACAAGGCCCGGAGCTGTCAGGTAACGTGTTATTCTACCGACGCCCAGAGCCACTTTCGCTGGAAGCCCACGGAAAAATCGGCGTTAAACAGATCGAGCAGCCATTTGGATTTCTGCGCGAAGCTCACGCGGTTCCTCTGACGGTCAGTGAATTCGGTCTGGCGGCATCTTCCTATCCGATCATCTTTGTTGGGTCTGACAAAACACCTGTTTCCGTGATGGGTATTCGTCAGGGTCAAAACCTTTACGTGGATGCCGACGGCAAGCCACTGCCAGATTATTACATCCCGGCATTCGTTCGTCGCTATCCGTTCGTGTTCGCAGCAGACGACAATCAGGATCGCATGCTGCTTTGCGTCGACCGTGAAGCACCGATGATCTCTGACAATCCTGACATGCCGTTCTTCGAAGGCGACCAGCCATCTAAGTACACACAGGATGCCATCGAGTTCTGTAAGGAATTCGAACGTCAGCGCCGCGCGACAACTGAGTTCGTCAAACTGATCGACGAGTACGGCCTGTTCGAGCAAAAGACTGTTACCTTCCAGCCGCGTGGGCCGAATGGTGAAGAAGGTCCTCCGCAGAAGATTGCTGACTACTGGGCGGTTTCCGAAGAGAAGCTGAACCAGCTGCCTGCCGAGAAGTTCATTGAAATGCGCGACAATGGCGTTATCGGTGCGATCTATGCGCACATGGTGTCCCTGCTGAACTGGCAGAAAGTTATTCAGCGCGCCATGCGTGAAGCACCTCCGGTTGCTGGCAACGCATAAGCTCAGCTGACTGACACAGCATATCGACGATGCGCCGGGGGAAACTCCGGCGCTTGTTTTTTGTGGTAACGCCAAGTTCATCAAAATCACGGAGAGCGGCAAAACCGCTCACAACGGCGCGAGTGACCTTTTCCGTTACCTTTTCAGTTCATAATTTCA